>DATEVP010000567.1:0-6295 GCA_035258465.1 Hyphomicrobiaceae bacterium | reverse complement strand
AGCGCGCGAGTGGCTCGACCTTGCCATCGACCTGATCAAACCAGGCGTCTCCACCGATCGCGTGTGCGGCGTGTGGCCCAAGGCCGAGGAGTTCGGCTTCCCCGACGAGATGAGCGCCTTCGGCCTGCAGTTCGGCCACGGCATCGGCTGCGCCATCCACGAGCGGCCGATCATCTCCCGCGTCGTCTCGCTCGACCACCCGACCGAGATCAAGGAGGGCATGGTGTTCGCGCTCGAGACCTACTGCCCTGCCAAGGACGGCTTCTCGGCCGCCCGCATCGAGGAGGAGGTGGTGGTCACCGACAAGGGCTGCCGGGTTATCACCCTCTTCCCGGCCGAGGAGCTCCCCATCGCGAACCGGTATTGAGGACCAATATTGATGGACGTGTTCCATGGACAGCGTTCTGAAAGGCAATACGGGGGAATATTATGTGCTCGCAGAGCTTAGCCGCCGAGGCTGGATCGCAGCTCAAACGCCTCGCAACTCGCGGGCCTACGACGTTCTAGCGAGGAAGGGTGATCGGCAGGTCGGGATTCGGGTGAAAACCAAGACCTCTGATGCCAGAATTTTTCAGTGGAATGCTAAGCACGATGGCGAGATCTTCCTCGACATCGGAGCCAATGATTTCTGCGCCCTCGTTGAGATCCCAGATGGTGACGCGTATCCCCTATTCTACATAGTGCCTACCGAAACCATTCGCGAGTGGCTCACGGGCGATTTCAAGACCTGGGTAAGTACGCCAGGAGCGCGAGGGCAGCAACGTAGCGTCACAAACAAGCGGCGGGTATTTTACTTGGATGGCGATGAAACAAAGACGGCACGTGGATACCGCAAGAAACTTCAAGCCTACCTGGGTAGGTGGGATAGTCTCGAGAGGGCTGAGTAACGGGATCGCAACTCAGGCGATTGGAGCCAATTCCTCCCGTCGAAATCCTGCACGGGATGACGGGCTCACACCCCTCGCGCGGCGGCCTCCTTGAGCAATGCCGCCACCTCCTCGTCCGACACCTGCGTGAAGACGCAATAGAACGAGCCGACCGAGCCGAAGCCGCCCGGGCTGCCGAGACAGGCCACCGCGTCGGCCTCGTTGCGCAGCATGGCGAGCGCCTCGCGTGAGGCGACCGGCGCCGCGGCAATCAGGCGGCGCGGGGAGCGGCGGCGGATGTGGCGCAGCGCCGCCTGCATGGTCATGCCGGTCGCCACGCCGTCGTCGACGACGATGACGTCCCGGCCGGCGCAGTCGACCTCCGGCCGCAAGGCCTGGTATTCGCGCCGGCGGTGCTCGATGGTCTCGAGCTGCCGGGTGGCCTCCGCCGCCAGGTAGTCCTCGCCCAAGCCCAGCTCCAGCACCATCTTGTGGTTCAGCACGATCTCGGGATCGGTGCCGTCGGCAATGGCGCCAACCGCCAGCTCCGGCTGATCCGGCGCGCCGATCTTGCGCACGAAGGCGACATCGAGGGGGGCGCCCAGCGCCTTGGCGATCTCGGCGCCCACGGGCACGCCCCCGCGCGGCAAGGCAACCACGACCGGGTCCTGCAGCGCCATGGCCGCAAGCAGCTTGACCAGCCGCCGGCCGGCATCGGCGCGATCCCTGAAAACGAGCTTTCGACGCATAGCGGTCCTGGCCGCGTGTGCCGCAGCGTCCCCGAGCACACCCGCCAACTATAACTCATTTCTCGCGCGGGCGACGTGATCCTCACCGGCACGCCAAATGGCTCGCTCGCGCGCTTGGACGCGCCGCGCTGGCTGCCGGGCGATGTGGTGGAGGTGGAGGTCTCGGGGGTGGGCGCGCTGTCGAACCCGGTGGCCGACGAGCAGGGTTGAAGGAAGGGTTGGGCCGGGAACGTCAGCCCTTCTTGGCCTTCTTGTCTTTCTTGCCGTCCTTTGGCTCTTCCTCGGCCGGCACCTCGGCGGCGGCGAGCTCGGCGACCAGCTGCTGAGCCTGGCTGACCCAGTCGTCCTTCTCGATGCGGCCGTCGAGCGCCAGCGTCTCGTCGACGTTGGCGAGGTCGTCGTCGGAGAAGTTGGCGATCTGATCGAACTTGATGACGCCGAGGCCGTTCAAGCGGCCGGCCAGGGCTGCGTCGACACCCTTGATCCGCGTCAGGTCGTCCGGCTCGCCCTTCGGCCGCTTGAAGCCCTTGAAGGCGGCGTTGAGGCGCTTGGCGCGCGCATCCGTGCGCTCGAAGATGCGCGCCGACTTGCCGCGCCGGCCGCGCAGATAATAGAGCTTGGCGCGCCGCACCTTGCCGCGGCGGATCACCTCGATCTCGGCGATGTAGGGCGAATAGACCGGAAACACGCGCTCGACCCCCTCGCCGTAGGAGATTTTGCGCACCGTGAAGCTCTCATTCAGGCCCGAGCCGGAGCGGGAGATGACCACCCCCTCGTAGGCCTGCAGCCGGGTCGAGTCGCCTTCGATGACCTTCACCATCACCTTGACGGTGTCGCCGGCGGAAAACTCGGGCACCCTGCGTTGCGTCGTGATGGCATCGATCTGCCGGCGCTCGAGATCGAGAATAATGTTGGTGGATGCCATGGCGGAACCTCGAGAGACGGAGCGCGCCCACGGCCGGTCTCCGGGCTGCAATGCCCAAAGGACAGCCGTCGTTGGCGGAAGGCGTGGGCGTTCTAGCCCGAAACCGGGCATCTTGTCGATGGGCTCGACGCCGGGCGGCAAAATCGCCGCATGGCGCGTCCCCGGCGATGCCGTTCCAAGCCCCCGCGCGAACAAGTCCCCATCCTTGTCGTCGTCACATTACCCCGTCACACTGCGCCCTTATCGGTCGTCGGTCGCGGAGATGGGGCGATGGCTACTCGATGGATTACACGCGGGATCGTGCTGATCGCGCTGGCGATGCTTGCGGCGGGCGGCGGGCCAACACACGCGTTTGCGCAGACCGTCGACGAAATTGCCGCCCTCAACAAACAGGCGAGCGGGCTCTATCAGGCGGGGAAATACGCCGAGGCCGTCCCAATCGCCGAGCGCGCCCTGGCGCTGGGCCAGCGGCTCGCCGATCCCAAGCCTCCCGAGGTGGCCGCCACACTCAACGAGCTGGCGCGGCTCTATGAGAAGCAAGGCCGCGCCGCGGAGTCCGAGGCGCTCTATAGGCGCGCGCTTGCGATCTATGAGACCGCCAACGGCCCGGACGATCCCTGGGTCGCCGCGGTGCTCCACAATCTCGCGTTGCTCTATCGCGACCAGGGCCGCATCGCCGAGGCAGAGACACCCTTCCGGCGGGCGCTGGCCATCTATGAGAAGGCGGCGGGTCCTGACTACGCCCCATTCCGTGCCGTCTACAACGAGCTTGTCACGCTTTATGAATCGCACAACCGCTACGCCGAGGCCGATCGGCTCATAAAGCACGTTCTCTCAGTGCGGGAGCAGGCACTGGGCGCCGACCATCCCGACGTGGGGCTCTCGGTCAACGAGCTTGCCAATCTCAATTTCATTCAGGGCCACTACGGCGAGGCCGAGCAGCTCTACAAGCGCGCCCTCTCGATCCGCGAGAAAGCGTTGGGGCCCGACTCTTCCGATGTCGCTCAGACGCTCAACAACCTGGCTGTGCTCTATCAGGGCATCGGCCGCTATGCCGAAGCCGAGGCGCTCTACAAACGGTCGCTGGCCATCCGCGAGAAGGTGCTGGGTCCCGAGCACGTCGACGTCGCCAACAGCTTGAATACGCTGGCCCAGCTCTACGTCGTGCTGAGCCAATACGAGGAAGCCGAGCTGCTGTTCAAGCGATCGCTGGCGATCTTCGAGAAGGCCTACGGCCCCGATCACCGAAACGTCGGGGTGGCGGTCGGCAACCTCGCGGTGCTCTACCAGACGCAGGGTCGCAGCGCCGAGGCCGAGCCGCTCTTCAAACGGACGGTTACCGTCATCGAGAAGACGCTGGGACCGAACCATCCCTATGTCGGCACCGCGCTCAACAATCTCGCCTTCATCTATGACGGCCAGGCGCGCTATGCCGAGGCCGAGCCGCTGTTCAAGCGGACCGTCGCCATCCTCGAGACGGCGCTGGGTCCCGACCACCCCGACGTGGGCACGGCGCTCAGCAACCTGGCCTCGCTCTACGGCAACCAAGGCCGGCACAGCGACGGCGAGCCGCTTCTCCTGCGGGCGTTGGCAATTATCGAGAAGGCACTGGGGCCGGACCATGCCAACGTCGGTACCGCGCTCAACAACCTCGGCATCCACTACCGCCAGCAAGGCCGCTATGCCGAGGCTGAGCGGACCTTCAAGCGCATGCTGGCCGTGACGGAAAAGGCGCTGGGGCCCGATCACCCCTCCTTTGCCCTGGGGCTGAGCAACCTCGCCGATCTTCGTCTCGCGCAGCAAGACTGGCGGGGTGCCACGGAGCATTTCCGGCGCAGCTCGAGCATCATCGTCCGGCGCACCCAGCGCGGGGGCAGCGATCTGGGCAAGCCGCTGACGGGGAAGACGAAGAGCGAAGCGGAGCAGGGCAGCTACCACTTCCTCGGGTTGGTCAAAGCTGCCTATCGTCAGGCCTCCGAGGCGGGCGGCGCAGATCCGGTGTTGCGAAACGAGACCTTCCAAGCGGCGCAATGGGCTCAGGGCTCGGAGGCTGCGGCCTCGCTGGCCCAGATGGCCGCGCGCGGGGCCAGGGGCGATGCGGCCCTGGCGGGCTTGGCCCGCGAGCGCCAGGACCTGGTCGCCGAATGGCAGCAGCGCGATGGTGCCCACACCGCCGCCGCTTCACAGCCGCCCGACAAGCGCGACGCCGGGGCAGAGGCCGCCAATCTCGCTCGCATTGCCGCCATCGATGCGAGGCTTGCCGTCATCGACAAGCGCCTGACGGCCGACTTCCCCAACTATGCGGCACTCGTGCGGCCGGAGCCCCTGTCGATCGCGGAGGTCCAGGCGCAGCTCGGCGCGGACGAAGCGCTCGTCCTCTTCCTCAACACGCACGAGGTCAAGCCGATCCCGGCGGAGACGTTCCTCTGGGTGGTGACCAGGTCCGACAGCCGGTGGGTGCGCAGCGAGCTGGGCCCCAACGCGCTCGCCGAAAACGTCGCGGCTTTGCGCTGTGGGCTCGACATCACGCTCTGGAGCAAAGCTGACGGCTGGTCGGAGGCGACGGAGGAGCTCACCCGGCAGAAGGCCGCGCAAGTCGCTCGCCGGCAGCGCTGCGAAGCGCTCACCAAGGCCGCGCCGTCGACCCAGCTCATCGGTCTCGTCCCCACCGAGGTGCTGCCCTTCGACGCCGGCCGCGCACATGCGCTCTACAAGGCGCTGTTCGGCGAGGTCGAGGGCCTGATCCGCGGCAAGCATCTCCTCGTCGCGCTCAATGGCGCGCTCACCAGCCTGCCGCTGTCGGTGCTGGTGACCGAACCGCCCAAGGAGGCGATCCCCGCCGCGCTCCCCGGCTATCGCGGCATCGCCTGGCTCGGGACACGCCAACCCGTCACGGTGCTGCCCTCGGTGGCCTCGCTCGGGGTCCTGCGGGCAACCGCCAAGCCAAGCCGTGCCAGGCACGTCCTGCTCGGCATCGGCAATCCGCTGCTCGATGGCCCCGGCCCACGCTACGCGCAGCTGGCCAAGGCCGCCCGCGATAAGCAGGCCTGCCCGAAGCAGCCCACGCCCGGGGAGCGGCTGGTCGCCGTCCGCGACAGCGTCATGTCCTCGTTCCAGTCCGTGTTCCGGGGCGCGCAGGCCGACACCGAGAGGGTGCGGGAATGGCCGCCGCTGCCCGAGACCGCCGACGAGCTGTGCGAGATCGGCGCGCGCCTGCGCGTGCCGGAGAGCGATATTCTGCTGGGCGCCAGGGCGCGGGAAGCAGCCATCAAGGAGCTGTCCGAAAGCGGCCGGCTGGCGGACTACCAGATCGTGCACTTTGCCACCCACGGCGCCTTGGCGGGTGACGTCAAGGGCGTGGCCGAGCCCGGCCTGATCCTGACGCCGCCCGATCAGGGCGTGCGCGATGCCGCCGCTCTCGACCGTGACGATGGCTTCCTGACCGCCTCCGAGGTCGCCGCCCTGAAGCTCGACGCCAACTGGGTGATCATGTCGGCCTGCAACACGGCGGCAGGGGCGGCCGAGCATGCGGACGCGCTCTCCGGCCTGGCGCGGGCCTTCTTCTATGCGGGCGCGCGGGCGTTGCTCGTCTCGCACTGGGAGGTCGGCTCGCAGACGGCGGTGGCGCTGACCACGCGCGCCTTCGAGGAGCTCACCGCCAAGCCCGGCATCGGGCGCGCGGAAGCGCTGCGCATCTCCATGCGCTCGCTGCTCGAGAAGGGCGGCATCTGGCAGGCCCACCCCAGCCAATGGGC
>DATEVP010000566.1:0-5625 GCA_035258465.1 Hyphomicrobiaceae bacterium | reverse complement strand
TGCGGGTCTGACCCCTTCACTCTGGGCTTGCCGCGATGGGGTCAGACCCGCAGGGTCTGACCCCTCCACGGGCGCCTCCGCCTCGTCGAGCAGCAGGCGCTTGAAACGGCGCGTCAAGACCTCGCGCATCATGGCGTAATCGTCGCCGGGCGTCAGGTCGGCCGACTTGATGTTGAACTTGCGATATTGGTTCTTCACGAACCCCTCGGGCCCGGCAACGATCATCGCGCCGACCGCACTGGCGCCTTGGATGTGGCTGTTGTCGAACACCTCGACGCGGCGCGGCGCTCTCGCCAAGCCGAAGCGCTCTTTCAGCCCTGCCAGCAGCGTGCGCTGGGAGGAGCTTTCGGCGAGCCGGCGCGCCAGCGCCTCGCGCGCGTTGCGGGTGGCGTGCTCGACGATGCCGGTCTTGGCGCCGCGCTGCGGCAGCCGGACCTCGCACTTGCGCTCGGCCTTGCTGGAGAGGGCCTCCTCCAGCAGCGCCTGGTTCGGCAGCGCGTGGCTGAGCAGGATGCAGCGCGGCACCGGCTTGTCGTCGTAGAACTGGGCGATGAAGCTCTCCAGCACCTCCTCGGGCCCAAGCGTGCGGTCGGCGCGCGGGAAGTAGGCGCGGTTGCCCCAGTTCTGCCCCGAGCGGAAGAAGAACACCTGGATGCACGTCTGCCCGCCTTCCTGGTAGGCGGCGAACACGTCCGCTTCCTCGATGCCGTCGAGATTGATGTGCTGGTCGGCGGTGACGTGGGCGAGCGCCCACAGGCGATTGCGGTATTTGGCGGCGCGCTCGTAGTCGAGGTTGGCGGCCGCCTCCTCCATCAGCCGCTGGTACATCTGCCGGGCGTTCTGGCTTTCGCCCTTGAGGAAGCGGGTAGCCTCGTCCACCAGCGCGCTGTAGTCGTCGAGGCCGATCTCTCCCGTGCAGGGCGCCGAGCAGCGCTTGATCTGATAGAGCAGGCAGGGGCGCGTGCGGCTCTCGAACACGGCATCCGAGCAGGAGCGCAACAGGAACGCCCGCTCCAGCATGTTGATGGTGCGGTTGACGGCGCCCGCCGATGCGAACGGCCCGAAGTAGTCGCCCTTGCGGTTGCGGGCGCCGCGGTGCTTCAGGATCTGCGGCGCCTCGTGGTCGCGGGCGATCAGGATGTAGGGGAACGACTTGTCGTCCCTGAGCAGCACGTTGTAGCGCGGGCGGAAGCGCTTGATCAGGTTGGCCTCGAGCAGCAGCGCCTCGGCTTCCGTGCGGACGGTGACGAACTCCATGGCGGCGGTTGCCGCGATCATGCGGGTGATGCGGTTGGAGTGGTTGCCGGCGCGCGCATAGCTCGTGACGCGCGCCTTGAGGTTCCTGGCCTTGCCGACGTAGATGACGGTGCCATCGGTATCGACCATCCGATAGACGCCCGGCGAGCCCGGCAGCGATTTCAGATAGCCTGTGATCACCGCCGGTCCGGTCTTGGCCGGGGCCCCCTCGCTGCGAGCAGCCGATGAAGCGGGGCCCAGCGGCACCTCGCGGGTATTCTTAATGGGCATGGCAATGAATTAAGCCCGCTCGGCGTGGAGTTCCAGTGGCGGCACGCACCTATCCCGCCAGCCCATGCCATAGGAGCGCAGCTGCCGGGCGGCCCAAGGGTGTGCCAGAGCCGCGCATAGCCCCATGATTTGTTATCCGTAACCCGCCCTTATGGCTAAGGGAGCGTTTCTCGCCGTGAGGTGATGTGGCTGCAGGACTTAACGGCGGTTTGAGCACCTTCTGATACCTCATCGAGACGTTTCCACACGGGGGCCTCCGTGCTTCGCGTTCTTGCTTGCATTGCCAACGATCACGACTTTCGACTCGTGCTCATGGCGGTGACGATCTGCGCGGCGACGTCGTTCACCTCCTTTCACGCCTATTCGTATGTGAAGCGGGTGCAGGGCGCGCGGCGCGTGGCGTGGGTGTTCCTGACGGCGGTGTGCACGGGCGCCGGCATCTGGGCGACCCACTTCGTGGCGATGCTCGCCTACAATCCGGGCTATCCCACGGGCTACGATCCGGTCCTGACGATCGCCTCGCTGCTCATCGCCGCCGCCGTGGCCATGGCAGGATTTGGCATTTCCACGCGGGACGGCAAGGCAACGGTCGCCGCGGGTGGTGCCGTCATCGGCGCCGGCATCGGCGCCATGCACTTCACGGGCATGCAGGCTCTCATCGTTCCCGGCACCCTCGCCTGGGATGGCGACCTCGTCGTGTCTTCAATCCTGATCGGCATAGCGTTCAGCTCGGCAGCGCTGGTCGCCTGGCACGGGCTCGAGCAGCGCCGGGCGCTTTTGGTCTCGCCGGCGTTGCTGACCGTTGCCATTTGCGGACTGCATTTCACGGCGATGGGTGCCGTGACGGTCGTTCCCGATCCCCGCATTGCGGTCCAGTCCGCGCTCATGAACAGCTCGACGCTGGCTGTCGCGGTGGCCGCGGTCACGGGGCTGGTGATGCTGACGCTGCTGGCCATCACGCTAATCACCAGCAAGGGCGAATACGAGGCCCGCATCCGCAACCAGGAGCTGGTGGACGCGGCGCTCGAAGGGCTCGTGGTCGCCAACCGCGGGCGGATCGTCAACGTCAACAGCCGCATCCTGGAGCTGACAGGCCGGTCGTCGGCCGACCTCCTGGCCAAGCGTATGTTCGGCGACCTGCTGGTTGGCGAAGTCGATGCGCCGGCATCGAACGAGGCCATGGAGGCTACGCTCGAAACGGCGACAGGCGCGTTGGTTCCCGTCGAAGTCGTCCGCAGGCAATTGAGCCGCAGCTCTCGCGCAAGCGAGGTCTACGCCGTGCGCGATTTGACCGAGCGCCAGCGGCTCAATGCGCGGCTCGAGCAGCAGAACAGGCTGTTGAAGGAGCGTGAGGCGGAGCTGCAGACCCAGAACGCGAGCCTCGACATGGCGCTTGCGAGTATGCTGCAGGGTCTGGCCATGTTCGATGCCGAGGAGCGCCTGATCCTTGCCAACCATCGCTATGCCGAGCTCTATGGATTGGAGCCCGAGCAGATCAAGCCAGGCACCACGCTGACGCAGCTCATCGAGTATCGCATCGCCAAGGGGCTGTACCAGGGCCTGACCGTCGACGAGGTCTTGCGCAACATGCGCGAGCGCATTGCGCGCAAGCGCGCAAGCCGTCTGACCACCACGCCTGGCAACGGCCGCACCCTTCTGGTCTCGATAGCGCCGAGGGACGCCGGCGGCTGGGTGGTCACGTTGGAGGACGTGACCGAGCGCGAAGACCTGAATGCCCGCCTGACAGGACAGAACAAGCTCCTCAAGGAGCGGGAGGACCAGCTCAATGCGCGCAACGACCAGCTCGACGCCGCCTTGGAGAACATGTCGCAGGGCCTGGCCATGTTCGACGCCGAGCAGCGCCTGATCGTCTGCAACCGCCGCTACGCCGAGATGTACGGTCTCACGCCCAACCAAGTGCAACCCGGCACCACGGTCCGTCAGATCTTCCAGTACCGCCTGGCCAACGGCTACTACCAGATCAGGGACACCGAAGGGTTCATCGACAGCTGGGCCAAGGACTTCGGCGAGGTCTCGTCGCGCATCCAGGAGCTGGCCAACGGGCGTATCGTCAGCGTGTCGCGCCGGCGCACCGCCAACGGCGGACGCGTCGTCACCCACGAAGACATCACCGAGCGTGAGCAGCTCAATGCAAGGATGGAGCAGCAGAACGTGCTGCTCAAGGAGCACGAGGAGAAGTTGCAGACCCAGAACGTCGTTCTCGACGCGGCGCTCAACAACATGGTGCAGGGCCTCGCCATGTTCGATGCCGAGGAGCGGCTCGTCATCTGCAACAAGCGCTACGCTGAAATGTATGGGCTGACTTCCGAGCAGGCGAAGCCGGGGACGTCGCTGCAGAGCATCATCGAGCAGCGCATCGCCAGAGGTGAATTCCCCGGCAAGACCGCGGAAGAGCTGATGCGATCGATGCGCAAGCGCCTCGGCGCAAACAAGGCAGCGGACTATGTGAGCGAGCTGAGCGATGGCCGGCACATCGCGGTGGCGGTGCAGCCGATGGCAACCGGCGGCACCGTCACCACCCACTACGATATCACCGCGCAGCGCCGCACGGAGGCCAAGATCGAGCACATGGCGCTGCACGATACGCTGACCGGACTGCCCAACCGCGTGCTGCTCAACGAGCGCATCGAGCAGGCGCTGGCGCGCGTCAAGCGCGGCGAGATCGTGGCCGTCCACCTGCTCGATCTCGACAATTTCAAGACCGTGAACGACACGCTGGGGCACGCGGCCGGCGACAAGCTGCTGAAGCAGGTGGCCGATCGGTTGCGCACCGTGGTCAGAGACACGGATACCATCGCCCGCATGGGCGGGGACGAGTTCGCCATCGTGCAGGCTGCGATCGCGCAGCCGGGCGATGCAACGGCACTGGCCCACCGCGCCATTGAATGCGTGAGCCAGCCGTACGAGATCGACGGGCGCGAGATGGTGATCGGCACCAGCGTCGGCATCGCGGTGGGACCCGCCGACGGGACGAACGCGGACCAGCTGATGCGCAACGCCGATCTTGCGCTCTATCGGGCCAAAGGCGACGGGCGCCGCACCTACCGGTTCTTCGAGGCCGAGATGGACGCGCAAATGCAGGTCCGGCGAGCGCTGGAGGACGACCTGCGCAAGGCCTTGCCGGCCGGCGAGTTCGAGCTTCACTATCAGCCCGTCATCGATCTCAAGAGCAACGACATCAGCGGCTTCGAGGCCCTCATCCGCTGGGGCCATCCCGAGAACGGGTTGGTCCATCCGGCCACGTTCATTTCGCTTGCCGAGGAGATCGGCTTCATCGTGCCGCTGGGCGAATGGGCCATCAGGCAGGCCTGCGCCGCCGCCGCCCAGTGGCCCGGCAACCTGAAGGTCGCGGTAAACCTTTCGCCGGTGCAGTTCCGCGGCCCCGGGTTGGTCGAGGTGGTGGTGGGCGCGCTGGCGGCCGCGGGCCTGCCCGCCGAGCGCCTCGAGCTCGAGATCACCGAAAACATGCTGCTCGACGACAGCGAAGCGACGCTCGCCACCCTCTACCAGCTGCGGGCGCTGGGCGTGCGCATCGCGCTCGACGACTTCGGCACCGGCTATGCCTCGCTCAGCTATCTGCAGAGCTTCCCCTTCGACAAGATCAAGATCGACCGCTCTTTCGTGAAGGACATTGCCGAGGGCGTCGGCTCGCGCAACATCGTGCGGGCGGTGACGGCCATGGCGACCGGTCTCGGCATGACCACGACGGCGGAAGGCGTCGAGACCCGCGAGCAGCTCGAGATGGTCCGCGCCGAAGGCTGCACCGAGATGCAGGGCTACCTCTACAGCAAGCCGCTACCCTCAGACGAGGTCCAGAAATTCCTGCGCCAGTGGAGCAAGCAGCGAGCGCGCAAGGGTACTCCCGCCTTGGGGAAGGCCGCCGACGCTGCGTGACGCGCCCGCTATCGCTCCCCGCGCAGCCGGGCGAGCAGCTCCGGGGTCGGATAGGAATCGGCGGGGAGGCCCAGTTTCATCTGCGCGGCCTTGACGCCGGCCCGCGTCGCCGCGCCGAGCTTGCCGTCGATCTCGCCCACGTCGACACCGCGCCGCGCCAGCAGCTGCTGCAGCTCCTTGAGG
>DATEVP010000565.1:0-2424 GCA_035258465.1 Hyphomicrobiaceae bacterium | reverse complement strand
TACTCGGGCGCCGACAGCATGATGGCGCCCTTCACGCGCGGCATCGGCGCGATCCTGATGCTGCACCACGTCAGCCCCGAGGACCCCGGCAATTTCGAGCCGCATCGAGTCCAGAAGGTGTCGCCGGATTTTCTGGAGCTGGCGATCTGCCAAGTGCGTGCCTCCGGCTTCGACATCGTCTCGCTCGACGAGGCACACTTCCGGCTGCTCGAGGGCGATCGCAAGCCGTTCGTGTGCTTCACCTTCGATGACGGCTACCGCGACAACCTGGAATACGCCTACCCGGTCTTCAAGCGCCACGAGCTGCCGTTCGCCGTCTACGTGCCGACCAACTATCCGGACGGCCACGGCGACCTGTGGTGGCTGGCGCTCGCCCGCGTCGTCGTCTGGCTCGATGCGATCGACGTGAAGATCGACGGCAGCACCCGGCGGCTGCGCGCCGGCACGCCCACCGAGAAGGACGCGGCCTTCCAGACCGTCTACTGGTGGCTGCGGAGCATCGAGGAGACCGACGCGCGCGCCTGCGTGCGCGATCTCTGCTACGGCATCGACTTCGATCCTCGCACGCTTTGCCACGAGCTGATGATGACGTGGGACGAGATCGGGCAGCTGGCCGCCGACCCGCTGGTCACCATCGGTGCGCACACGCGGGGTCACTTCGCGCTCGCCAAGCTGACGCTTGCCGAAGCGCACGCCGAGATCGCCGAAAGCGTGCGGCGCATCGAGCGGGAAACGGCCAAGCCGTGCGAGCATTTCAGCTATCCCTACGGCGACGAGGCGAGCGCGGGGATGCGCGAATTCCAGCTCGTCAAGGAGATGGGGCTCAAGACGGGCGTGACGACGCGCACGGGCCTCATTCACCTCAAGCATGCCTGCGAGCTCACCGCGCTGCCGCGCGTGTCGCTCAGCGGCGACTACCAGAAGCCCCGCTACGTGAAGGTCTTGTTGAGCGGCGCCCCGTTCGCGCCCTTCAACGTCGTCGAGGCCTCGAGCCGGGCTTCGCCCGTGACGTGACCGGGTTGCCCGTTGTCGCGTCGGGCGGGCCGACGAAGCGCCGCATGCCAAAGCCGGCCGGACGGCGCTAAAGGTGCCACCAATGGCGCAGGCGCAGACCATCGAGGCGGCAGGCCGGAGGGCGGCACGGCAGCTGGCAAACGTGCGGCTTTGGCTACTCACCGTGGCGGCGCTCGTTTTCCTGCTGGTGAGCGTGGGCGGCGCGACCCGCCTCACCGGCTCCGGGCTCTCCATCACCGAATGGCAGCCGATCGTCGGCGTGGTGCCGCCGCTGTCGCAGGACGACTGGCAAGCGGCGTTCGCCAAGTACCGCCAGACGCCGCAATACGACCGCGTCAATCGCGGCATGAGCCTCGATGCGTTCAAGACCATCTTCTGGTGGGAGTGGGCGCATCGCTTCCTCGGCCGGCTGATCGGCGTCGTATTCGCGGTGCCGTTTCTCTATTTCCTCGCCGCGGGTCAGCTCTCGCGAGGGCTGCTGGCGAGGCTCGGCGGCATATTCGTGCTGGGTGGTCTGCAGGGCGCGGTGGGTTGGTACATGGTGCGATCGGGCCTGGCCGACCGCATTGACGTCAGCCAGTACCGGCTGGCCCTCCATCTTGGGCTCGCCATCGTGATCTTCGGCGCCCTCCTCTGGACGGCGCTATCGCTCGGTGAGCGGCCGGAGCGCAAGCCTGCGACATCGGCCGCCGGGTTCGGCGTCGGGGCGGTGATCGTCATCCTCCTGTTCGTGCAGATCGCGCTCGGCGCGCTGGTGGCGGGGCTCAAGGCGGGCCTCGCCCACAACACCTGGCCGTTGATGGACGGCCGCCTGATCCCCGACGGCCTGGGCGCGATGCAGCCCTGGTATCTGAACCTGTTCGAGAACGGCCTGACGGTGCAGTTCAACCATCGCGTGGCGGCTTATCTTCTCCTCGCCGTCGTCCTCGGGCACACCGCGGCGCTGTTCCGCGGCAGCCACGATCCTCGGGCGAGGCGCTTGGGCCTGGTGCTGGCTGCCGCCGTGCTGGCGCAAACCGCGCTCGGCATATGGACGCTGCTGGCGCACGTGCCGCTCGCCCTGGGGCTGGCTCACCAGGCCGGCGCCGCCGCCGTGTTCGCCTTCGCCGTGTGGCACCTGCATGCGTTGCGCTATGCTTAGCCCAATGGGGGCGGCAGCAGGCAACCATGGTGCTCGCGGCCGCCCCTCACCCTGACCCTCTCCCCATGCTGAAGGAGCATGGGGAGAGGGGATGCTGCGCGTCTACTTGCGGCGCGTCTTCGGTTTCTTCTTCCCCGCCGCCGCCCGCCGTCCCGCCGCCAGCGCAGCACGCGCCCACTCGAGCATCTCGTCGGGGTCGTCGAACAGCCGCTCGGGCACACGCCAATAGGCGCCCATCGTCACCGTCTTGCCCCTGGCCGCGTAGCTGA
>DATEVP010000564.1:0-10807 GCA_035258465.1 Hyphomicrobiaceae bacterium | reverse complement strand
ACTGGAAGCCGGTCGGGGCGGGTGAGCGGCAGGGAGCAGCCAAGCCGGCGGGATGCGGCCGATATCGAAAAGGGCTTGGGCGTCGTCGAGCGCCTAGCGCCCTTCGACACGGGAGCCGCGACAGTGGTCGCCCGCGCCTATATCCTGGCGATCGAGGCCGCCGAAGGTCTGTCCGCCATGTTGGAGCGCGTTTCCGGGTTGCGTCAGTGGGGCGTGCGCGCCAAGCGCCGCATCGGCGTGCTCGTTCGCCGCCTCGGCCCGACCGATCGCGAGGCCGGCCCGCTGGAAGCCCTTTTCGGGCAGGCGGCGGGCCAGGGGCTCGCCGGCATTGCCGTCACGGGATCAGCCTCGGCCTTGGCGCCTTATGAGGATGCGGCGCGGCTCGCCGACAGGCTCGGCCTCTTCCTGGTCGTATGCGAGACGCGGTGAGCGAGAGAGCGGGTGCTGCATCCATGGCGGTCGGCGACCAGAACGTGAAGGAGCGGGTCTTTGCCGCCGACCAAGGCAAGGACCTGCGTCTGTTCGTGGTCGCCGGCGAGCATTCCGGCGATGCTCTCGGCGCCAAGCTGATGGCCGCACTCAACGAGCGCCGCCGCGGCCGCGTGCGCTACGTGGGTGTCGGCGGCCCGCAGATGGCGCAGCTGGGCCTCGTCTCGCAGTTCCCCATGGAGGATGTGGCGGTGATGGGGCCGGCGGCGATCGTGCCGCGGCTGCCGACCATCTTGCGGCGCATCCAAAGTACCGCCGCGGCGGCGATCGCCGCGGAGCCCGATGCGCTGATCATCATCGACAGCCCCGAGTTCACCCATCCGATCGCCCGGCGCGTGCGGCGCAAGCGGCCCGAGATCCCCATCATCGACTACGTCTCCCCCAGCGTGTGGGCCTGGCGGCCGCGCAGGGCAGCCAGGATGCGCGCCTACATCGACCATGTGCTGGCGCTGCTGCCGTTCGAGCCGGACGCGCACCACCGTCTCGGCGGACCGCCCTGCACCTACGTGGGTCATCCGCTTATCGAGCAACGGCCCTGGATCGAGCATCTCGATACGGCGCCCCTCGCCCAGCGGCTGGCGCTGCCGCGCGGCACGGCGCTCCTCGTCGTGCTGCCGGGAAGCCGGCCATCGGAAGTCAAGCACCTGATGGGGCCGTTCGGTCAGACGTTGACGCGGCTGATGGAGCGTGGCCGCAAGTTCGAGGTTGCCATGCCGGTGGTCGACTCCGTCCGCCCCCTGATCGAGGCGCACCTGCCCCACTGGCCGAAGCAGCCGCACCTGCTCTCCGGCGAGGAGGACAAGTTCCGCGCCTTCAAGCTGGCGCGCGCCGCCCTCACCGCTTCGGGCAC
Source organism: Hyphomicrobiaceae bacterium (assembly GCA_035258465.1). Taxonomy (GTDB): domain Bacteria; phylum Pseudomonadota; class Alphaproteobacteria; order Rhizobiales; family Hyphomicrobiaceae; genus AWTP1-13. The sequence continues at coordinate 9,468 of DATEVP010000564.1, read as the reverse complement.
CGTCACGCTCGAGCTGGCGGTGGCCGGCACGCCGATGGTCGTGGCCTACAAGGTGGATGCCGTGGCGGCGGGCCCGCTGCGCATGCTCATCACGGCGCCGACGATCGTGCTGGCCAACCTGGTCCTCGGCGACCGTGCCTTCCCGGAGCTCATCCAGAGCGACTGCACGCCGGCCAAGCTTGCCAATGCGCTGTCGCCGCTCTTCGATGAAGGCCCGGCACGCGACCGGCAGCTGGCCGCACTGGCGCGCATCCCTGAGCGGCTGTCGCTGCCCAGTGGCACGCCCAGCGAAGCCGCCGCCAGCGTCGTCCTCTGGTACGCTGAGAATGGGCGCGGCTGGCCCCATCCCCCCGATCTGCTGGCGAACGGTGGGTGAATTCGGAGACCGAAAGAGCATGGCCACGAAGGAATCCAAGAAGGCTGCCGCCAGACCACGGCGCAGCAAGGAGGAGACGCAGCAGGAATTCGCGCAGGTCCGCGAGGAGGTGGAGGCCGCCCGCGAGGCGACGGATGCCAAGACGGCGGAAGCCGTTCGCCACCGCGAGACGGAGATCCGGCAGCGGGTCGACGGCGTCTCCGTGGAAACGGTGGTGCAGAGAATCTCCGGGCTTGGATTGGAGGTCTCGCGCGCGCTTGCAGAGGTTTCAGAGAAGTTGACCGAGGAGGTCGGGCTGCTGGCCACGGTGCGGGAAGCCGTAGCCTTGGAGCGCGTGGAGCTGGAGCGCCTGCACAAGATCGAAGTCGCCGCAACGGCGCTCGACCAGCTGGTGCAGGATTATGGGCGTGAAAGGGAGAAGCTCGAGGCAGAGATCGCGGCGCGGCGGCAGGCATGGGAGGAAGAAACCTTGCGCGTCGAGCGGGAGCGCAAGGAGCAGGATGAAGCGCTCAAGAAACAGCGTCAGCGCGAGATGGAGGACTACGAGTACCGCAAGAATCTCGAGCGAAAGAAGGCGCAGGACAAGTACGAGGAGGAGGTGCGCGCGCAACAGAAGAAGAACCAGGAGCAGCAGGAGGCCCTCGACAAGAGCTGGCAGGCGCGGGAAGCGGCCCTGAAGGAGCGGGAGGACGAGCTGGCGCGGCTGAGCAATGAGGTGGAGGCGTTCCCGGCACGCCTGCAAAAGGAGGTCGAGGCGGCGGCCCTGCGCGCCCGGCAGGAAGCGGAAGGCAGGCTCGAGCAGCAGATGGTGCTCACGCGCAAGGACGCGGAGGCCGAGAAGCGCCTGGCGGAGCTGCGGGTGAAGACTTTGGAGGAGGCGCTGGCACGCAACGCCGTGCACATTGCCGCGCTCGAGAAGCAGCTCGCCGACGCCAAACAGCAGGTGCAGGACATCGCCGTGAAGGCGATCGAGGGCGCCTCGGGCGCCAAGGCGCTGTCGCACATCAATCAGATCGCCATGGAGCAGGCCAAGCAGCGCCCGCAGGGCTGAGGCGGCATCGGCCCCAGCGGTCCGACGTTGCCTCTCCTGAGTAGGCGTTCTTCCCGCGCCAACGGAAGCAACGTTCTGCCACTGCCGCCATGGCCCGGAAGCTCAAGGAGGACGGGGGCCAGTGGTGTGACAGGAGCCGACATTCTCCCGCTGTTCCAGGACCAGGTGCGTGTAGTTACCTTGGCGTCATGGCTTTGATCGCCGTCATTTCCCGCGGAATCGTATTGGCACGATGGTGAGTACCACCGGCGCGGACGGCAGATTGACCCCGATGCGCTCGGCTATCTGGCATGTCCAACTACGTTGCGGCGAGAAGCGGCTCGCAGGAAGGGAATGGCGCGATGTTCGAGAACACCGTCTGGACGGTGCTGACCGCAGCGACTGCGACGGCGATCGCCACCGGGCTTGGCGCCCTGCCGTTCCTATTCGTCCGCAATTTGAGTCTGTTCTGGGTATCGATCGCCAGCGCGGTGGCCGGCGGGCTGATGTTCGCGGCAACTCACAGTCTCGTTGCGGAGGGCGCGGCCATCAGTCCCGGGCGGCTCGTGGTCGGGATGCTGCTCGGGCTCCTCGCCATCCTAGCCGGCAAGACACTCGTCCACGATGATGCGGGGCACACCCCAATCTCCACCCTTTCCGAAATCGACGCGCGCAAGGCCTTCGTGCTCATCGCCATAATGACGGCGCACTCGTTCGCGGAGGGTGTCGGTGTCGGCGTCTCGTTTGGCGGCTCGGGAGAGCTTGCGACCTTCATCACAGCGGCCATCGCCGTGCACAACATTCCGGAAGGGCTCGCCATATGCCTCGTTCTGGTGCCGCGCGGGATGCCGGTCTGGCAGGCAGCATTGTGGAGCATCTTCACCAGCCTGCCCCAGCCAATCATGGCAGTGCCCTCCTATATGGCGGTGAAAGCCTTCGAGCCGTTCCTGCCTATGGGTTTTGGGATCGCTGCCGGAGCCATGATCTGGATGGTGTTCGCCGAGTTGATCCCCGATGCCAACAAGAACGCCGCATCCGGCACGGTCGGCATTGCGGTGACATTGGCGTTCGCGGCCATGGTCGCGTTCCAATATCTGATACTGAGGTAAAATCTGCCCAGCTGGTTGCGCAGCCTGAGGACGCCGCGAGCGTCCGCTCACCCCTCCGAAACTCTCCGTGACAGCTGACGCTCATGGGCTGCCCTTCCATGAGTCCGCCTTCGACACGCCACGACCGGACGTGAGCAACCTGGGCCAAGCCGTTGGCCAGGCTCCACAAACCTCCGGGGAAAAGACGAGCGTGCGGCGCCGATCACCCGCGCCGCAGCTTCACTGGCGCCGGTCGATCGGCAGGTAGGGGCGCTCGGAGGCGCCGATGTAGAGCTGGCGCGGCCGGCCGATCTTCTGCTCGGGGTCCTCGATCATCTCCTTCCACTGCGCCACCCAGCCCACCGTGCGGGCCACCGCAAACAGCACCGTGAACATGGAGAGCGGGAAACCCATCGCCCGGAGCGTGATGCCTGAATAGAAGTCGATGTTGGGATAGAGCTTTTTCTCGATGAAGTAGTCGTCCTGCAGGGCGATGCGCTCGAGCTCCATCGCCACCTTGAGGATGTGCTGGTCGCGGACGCCGAGCGAGTCGAGCACCTCGTGGCAGGTCTGCTGCATGACCTTGGCGCGCGGATCGTAGTTCTTGTAGACGCGGTGGCCGAAGCCCATCAGGCGGAATTCGGAATTCTTGTCCTTGGCCTTCTTCACATACTCAGGCACGCGGTCGACGGTGCCGATCTCCTCCAGCATCTTGAGCGCGGCCTCGTTGGCGCCGCCATGGGCGGGGCCCCACAGGCAGGCGATGCCGGCGGCGATGCAGGCGAACGGGTTGGCGCCCGAGGAGCCGGCAAGGCGCACGGTGGAGGTGGAGGCGTTCTGCTCGTGGTCGGCGTGCAGAATGAGAATCCGGTCCAGCGCGCGCGCCACCACCGGGTTCACCACATAGGGCTCGCACGGCACGGCGAAGCACATCTGCAGGAAGTTCGACGTGTAGTCGAGATCGTTGCGCGGATAGATGAAGGGCTGTCCGACCGAATACTTGTAGGCCATGGCCGCCAGCGTCGGCATCTTGGCGATCAGGCGGTGGCTGGCGATGATGCGCTGCTGGGGGTCGTTGATGTCGGTGGAGTCGTGGTAGAACGCGCTGAGCGCGCCGACCGAGCCGCACATCACCGCCATCGGGTGCGCGTCGCGGCGGAAGCCCGTGAAGAACCGGGTCATCTGCTCGTGCACCATGGTATGGCGCGTGACGATGTTGCGGAAGTTGTCGTACTGCGCCGTGGTCGGCAGATCCCCGTTGAGGAGGACGTAGCAGACCTCGAGGAAATTGGATTTCTGCGCCAGCTGCTCGATTGGGTAGCCGCGATAGAGCAGGACGCCCTTGTCGCCGTCGATGAAGGTGATGCGGGAAGAGCAGTTGGCGGTGGACGTGAAGCCCGGGTCGTAGGTGAAGCAGCCGGTGTCGCGGTAGAGCCGGCCGACGTCGATCACGTCGGGGCCGAGGGTGCCCGATCGCACCGGCATCATGGTCTGCTGATTGCTGCCGAGGGTCAGGGTTGCGGTCTTGGTGGCGTCCGCCTTCGCAGGCGCAGCATCCTTCACGTTCATGGCGCTCGTCCTTCGATGGTGCCGCCGACGCCGGGCAAACCCTCTCTACAGCGCCCGGCTTCCGGCTTTGGTCGGCAGCTCTAGGTAATATAGCTTTTTGCAGTGCGGCAAGCTATGCGATGGGCGTAGATGAAGGCTGCTGCTGTAACGGACCGGTACCAGATGGCCTCACCCGAGAGCCGAGTCATCGAACCCAATAGTTTGATAGCACTCTTGGCTCTCGGCCAGGTGGCGATGTGGACGCTGGCACCAGCGATCTCCCACATCTCCCCGCCCCTCGACGTGGTCGAAAGCTATATGTGGGGTCGGGAGTGGGTGATCGCCACCTACAAGCATCCCTCCATGCCGGGCTGGGCGCTCGAGGCAAGCTATTTGATTACCGGCGCCTACGGCTGGCCAGCCTATCTGGTCTCGCAACTTTTCATCGCCGCGTCCTTTATCTTCGTATTTCTGTTGGGTCGCGATTTGATGGGACCAGAGCGCGCGGCTGCGGGGACGCTGTTGCTGACGGGTATCACGTACTACGCTTGGTGGACCACAGAGTTCAAGCACAACATTGCCGAGACCCCGTTCTGGGCGGGGCTCCCCTGGCTTCTTTGGCGGGCGGTCGAGCGTCGCTCTGTTACATGGTGGGTGCTCGCGGGAACCCTTGCGGGGGTTGGCATGTACGCGCGCCTTACGGTCGGTCTGCTGATGGTCACAGCGTCGGTATGGATGTTGGTCGATCCGCGTGCACGCCGATCACTGGCGACCCCCGGGCCGTGGATCGGTCTTGCTGTGTTCCTCGTGCTTTGCATTCCGCTCGCCCGCTGGCTGATTGCGAACGACTTCCTCCCCCTCGCCTATGCCTCGAGTCGCTCCGGGCATGCTCAAAATGCCGGCCGCTTCATCCTCCAGACGGTGGTGAATTTGTCCGGCATGGTGGTGATGCTTGTCGTTGCCGGACTGCTCACGCGCCCGAGGCGAGGACAATTGGCTGCGACGGCTCTGATCTCGATCCGCGTGCCGGCCGAGCGGCGCGCTTTCACGTTGTTGTTCATTTTTACCTTCGTGCCTGTAGCGCTCGCGATTGCCGGCGCTTTGATTACTGGAGGAGGTCTCAAGACGGGCTGGGGTAATTCACTGTTCGGGCTCGTTGGACTGCTCGCCATCCTGCTGACTTCGCACCGTTTCACGCGGCGAAGCCTGAACACCATTGCCGCCGCCGCCGCAATATGCCTTCTCATCGTTCCGATCTGCTATGCCCTGGTGATCGGCATCGGGCCGCGTTTCAATGGCATGGTTACGCGCGTGCACTGGCCGCAACGAGAAATTTCTCAGCGCATGGAAGCAATCTGGACCCGAGATATCGGCCGGCCGCTGCGCATCGTCACGGGCGACAGTTGGGTCGCGGGCCTGGCCGGTCTCACCGCCAAGGACAGACCATCGATCTTGGACAATGGTGACCTCAAACTTTCACCATGGATTGCGCCCGCTCGCATCGATGCCGAAGGCATGCTCGTGGTGTGGGACGCCAGGTCGAAAGGGCCACCTGAAGCTCTGCGGGACGTGCTGGCATCGTACGCGATCAAGGAGGAGCATTTCGCCTGGCCGCGTTCCAAGAACCGCGGCAATCTTGTCATTCGCTATGTCGAGATCCCGCCGAAGCAGCCGCGGCAATGACAACCTACGTGCATTTTCCTACCCAGGCCGATCGTTGTAACCGGGGCTCCGATCAGAAAGATCTTGTTCTCTAAGCCGTTGGCACGCCTCGCTGCGCCGGTTTGGCTATGGGCGGCGTGCTCTCTTCGATGCGCTCGATTAGCAGCGCCAACTGCTCGCGCCCCATCGGAGCAGTGGCGCGCACGGTTCCAGCCACCATGAGCGTCACAAAAGTCAGAATGCCGGCCTGAAAGAGAATAACGATCAGGATGCCTGACAGGGTCGAGAACCAGCCTGGGGTGGCAAAACCAAGAAACTTCAGCGTCGTGGTCGTCGCGAGCAACACGATGGAGGAGGCGGCAACGACCGAACAGAACACCCCAATACGGACCAGGACGTCCTCGGCAAACACCATCATGGATCGCATGCCGTGAAGGGCCAAGCCGACGAAATTCATCCGGGACTGGCCGAAATATCGGCCACCTCGGTCGGTGGGCACAAATCCCAATCTCAGTCGTGACACCATGAGTGTAGACGCAAGGTGCAGCCAGACTTCCTGCATAGCAGCCAAGCGACGCACGCCCTGGGCAGATAGCGCCGTAAAATTGCCGAAGCGAATGGGTCGACCGGTAAGAGCCTGGAAAATGACGCGGTAGAGGGCGTAAAAAATAAGAAAGCTCAGCGCCTCCGATCGACGGCGGCGTTTCGCTACCACTGCGTCCACCCTGCCGCTCTGCAGCTCGCTGAGAAGGTGGGGAAGGGAGTCCGGCCGATCCTCCCCATCGGAGTCCATAACGACAACCGCGGCCGGTTCGTAGTTCATGGAAATATAGGTCAGTCCCGCCGCAATGGCGCGTTGGTGCCCCATGTTGCGGGCAAGATAGAGGATTTCGCCGGCCACGCCCGCCGCTGCGATGTCAGAAATCCTCATGGGGTTTTGGACCGATCCATCCTCCACAACCACGACGTAGCATTCGCCGCCGAACTGTTCGGAGAGCTTTTGCACGAGCACTGTTGCGCTCTCCCGGTCTTCATAAACCGGCATTAGCACAATCAGACCACGGGCCATTCTTTTGGTAGGTTCACTCATTCGCGCGGCCTATTGCAAAGTATCGGCACCAATGTCTGACCAAGCTACGCAGCCTCGACGCAACGGGTCCCGTTCGCTAGAGTGTCGGAGCCGCGAGCAGGCGGACTTACTCTCTAGGTTGTTCGATCACGGATGCGTGCAAGCGTCTCGTTACGACCCAGGACGGCCATGACGTCAAATACGGGCGGGGACACCGAGCGGCCGGTCAGGGCGGCGCGCAACGGCTGCGCGATAGCCCCGAGCTTCTGGCCTGCGGCATCGGCAAAGCCGCGCACAATGGCTTCCAGGGCCGGCACCTGCCAATCAGGGGCGGTTTCGAGCTGCGGCAGCAACTTGGCGAGCGTGGCGCGCGCCGTTGCGTCGAGTGCGTTGCGGGCCTTGTCGTCGAGGGTGAGCGGCCGGGTCGCGATCACGTAAGCGGCCCCATCGACCAGCTCTTTCAAGGTCTTGGCCCGCCCCTTGAGCGTGGGCAGCGCCAGGGTGAACCGGTCCCAGCCCACCTTTTCGAACTTGGCCGCAAGCTCGGGCCCGCCCTCGGCCTCGGCCAGGAACTCCTGGGTGCGCCGCAGAAGCTCGGCGTCGCTCGACTGGCGGATGTAGTGGCCGTTGACGTCGGCCAGCTTGGCGAAATCGAGCCGCCCCGGCGCCTTGTTGATGTCGCCGATGTCGAACCAGGCGATCATCTGCTCGGTCGTAAAGATCTCGTCGTCGCCGTGGCTCCAGCCGAGGCGGGCCAGATAGTTCCTCAAGCCGGCCGGCAGGTAGCCCATGGCGCGGTAGGCCTCGATGCCGAGCGCGCCGTGGCGCTTGGAGAGCTTGGCGCCGTCCGGCCCGTGGATCAGCGGCACGTGCGCGAATTCCGGCACATCCCAGCCCATGGCCCTGTAGATCTGCACCTGGCGGGCGGCGTTGGTGAGGTGATCGACGCCGCGGATCACATGGCTGACGCCCATGTCGTGATCGTCGACGACGACGGCGTGGTTGTAGACCGGCGAGCCGTCGCTGCGCAGGATGATCATGTCGTCGAGGTCGGCGTTCTGCCACGCGACCCGACCCATAACCCGGTCCTCGATCACGGTCTCGCCGGCGAGCGGCGCCTTGAGCCGGATCACCGGCTTGACGCCGGGCGGGGCCTCGTCGGGATCGCGGTCGCGCCAGCGGCCGTCGTAGAGCTTGGAGCGGCCGGCGGCGCGCGCCGCCTTGCGCATGTCGTCGAGCTCCTGTGGGCTCGCATAGCAGTGATAGGCCTTGCCGGCGGCGAGCAGCTCCTCGGCCACGGCCCGGTGGCGCGCCGCGCGGGGGAACTGGTGGAGCGGCTCGCCGTCCCAGTCGAGCTCGAGCCAGGCGAGACCATCGAGAATGGCCTTGACGGCGGCCTCGGTGGAGCGCTCGCGGTCGGTGTCCTCGATGCGCAGCAGGAACTTGCCGCCCGTGTGGCGGGCATAGAGCCAGTTGAACAGCGCGGTCCGCGCCCCGCCGATATGCAGGTAGCCGGTGGGGGACGGCGCAAAGCGCGTGACGATGGGCTTGGTCATGCTGCGGATATCAATGATTCGGTGTCAGCAGGTACGACAGTCAAGCGCGATCACGTACTCCGGAATAAGCGGTTGCACAACGACGGCTGTCTTCGGTCGATTATCTACCCCAAACGCTTGCACTATAACGCTCTGCGCTATATATACCATTTGACGACTCGTGGGGAATGACGGTGTGCGGGTCTTCAAGACCAAGTGGTTTCGCCGCTTCGCCCGACGTGAGGGTATTGCGGATGCCACACTGTGCGATGCGGTCGCGCGTGCCGCCCGTGGCCAGATCGACGCCGATCTCGGCCGCGGCATCATCAAGCAGCGGGTTGCCAGGCCTGGGCAGGGTCGTTCCGGCGGATATCGCACGCTGATCGTGTACCGCGCACGCGATCGAGCGATCTTCGTGTTTGGCTTCGCCAAGAGCGAGCGTGACGACATCGAGCCGGATGAGCTCGACGACCTGAGGACGACGGCCAAGCTGCTGTTGGCCTACGCCAGGGAAGAACTGGACGAAGCCGCCGTGAACGACGAGCTGTGGGAGCTGAAATGCGATGACGAAGCGCTACAAGAGTGAGTTGCGGGCGGCGCTACACGAGACCGTTGAGGGGCTGCACCGCATCGGCCTGGTCGATAAGAAGACCATGCGCCATTTCGACGAGCGCTGTCTCACCGCGATCGAGAAGCTGTCCGCGCGCCAGATCCAGGCGCTGCGCGAGCGCGAGGGCGTGAGCCAAAAGGTCTTTGCGCGCTATCTCAACGTCCCCGTGACGCTGATCTCGCAATGGGAACGGGGCGAGCGCAAGCCGTCCGGGCCATCCCTCAAGCTTCTGTCGATGGTCAAGCACAAGGGGCTGGACGTAATCGCCTGAGGCTTTTTGCGGCGGCTTCGGTGTAGTAGACCATGGGCTGTATCGGTCCCGTAGCTCAACTGGATAGAGTGCCGCGCTTCGAACGCGGAGGTTGCGGGTTCAAGCCCTGCCGGGACCGCCAATTCTCCTGGGCCGGTCGCGCCGCAGTCGCCGGCCTCGGAAATTGACGTATGTCAACAAGACAAGTAAAGTGACATACATGGAAAAGACGCAGGTCTACCTTCGAAAGGAAGAGCTCGACGCCCTGCGCAAGGCTGCTGCACGGTCGGGGCGGAGCGT
>DATEVP010000563.1:0-4488 GCA_035258465.1 Hyphomicrobiaceae bacterium | reverse complement strand
CGCAGCCCGACACGTGTAATGTCGGCCAACTTCAGCCATGCCCCCGAAGCTGACTGAGGGTAGACGGAGGCAATGTGCCGCTCCGGGCTCATGCAATGGCCAGCGCCCCGTTTCCCACCCCCGCTCGTCAAACCGTGCATGCGGGTTTCCCGCACACGGCTTTCCGACTGGCTTCACCGCAAGGCACACGATGGTCGGCCGCTCAATGCTGGTGTCGCGCGACGACACCGACAGAGCAGTCCTCGTTGAGCGCTGATCAGCGCCGACACGCCGGCGGTTCGAATGCTCTCCCGGGGGGCAGCATCCTTGCGTACGGCGAGCAAGGTGTGTGGGTGCCTCGAGGCACGACCGAAGAAGAGACGGGGCAAGGGCTTGTGAAAGCCCCGAATGCGAATCGTCAGGCTCAGTAACCCGGCCGCTGGGATTCTTGGCTCCAAACCAGCCGCCCCTCACATCGTCGGCGGCACGAAGAAGCAGATCAGCCGCGTCGCCGGATTGGTGTCGAAGAGCTTGAGGCAGGCGTGCATGCGGTGATCCTTGGAATCGCGCCGCGGGAAATCGTGCGGCACGAGGGCGGTGCCGTGGATGGTCTCGATCACCATCACCGGCAACACGCCGGGGTCGGCGGCCACGAACGACCAGCTCACCACCGGGGCGCAGTCCTGGTCGAGGCAGCACTCCTGCGGGTATGCGTAGTCGGGCTTGCTGGGATCGTGCACTGCCGCCGCCGGCGCGATGGTCAGTGCGGTGGCGAGCGCGACGGCGGCCAGCCCTCGGGCCATCTTCGGGCAGTCAATTCGTTTGGAGAGCCCGAGGGCAAGCCTGACGGCGCACCAGGTAGCAGGGTTGGCGTCCAAGTGGTTGCTGAGCATGTGACGGCCCCCCTCTTGTGGGGATGTTTAGGGGCCGGGGCGTTTGACGTAAGCGCCGAAATCATGAGACCAGGAACCGCTTTCGTGTTTCCGCGCCCGGCCAAGGACGGCGGAAACGCAAACGGGGCGCTGGCGCAGCGAACGTCAGCGCCCCACCCTTATTCGTGATTCGTTCGGCTCGGTCGAGTCCCGCGCTTGCGTTCGCGCTCGCCGCTGTCAAGGTGCGGCCTGGAGGCGGCGGAGTGCGCTCGGCGCTTCCAGTGACGGCCGACCTCGACCGCATCTGCGCGCGTCCGCCGGCACGATCTTCGTGGCACTGGCCGTACCGCCTTCAGTCTACCGCCGCTGCGGGTGAGCCTTATCCGGCGATGCCGCATTCGGGTCAAATTCAGCCCTGCCAGGCACGGCATCCGGCGGCAAGGCTCCGAAAGCGGACGCGCGTTGGACTTGCGCTAAGCATCGGCCAGACTCGAAAATCTACCTCAGGCGCGCAACTTCGCCGCCAACCAGCACTCACCTGATCGCCGCCCGGATCAGGCGCTTGGCGTCCTCGCTGTCCCATTCGGCGGGGCCCAGCAGGCGGCCGATCTCGCGCCCCTCGGCGTCGATGAGCAGCGTCGCCGGCAGGCCGACCGCCCGCAGCGTGGAAGCCAGGCGCGCACTCGGGTCGGCGTAGAGGGCGAGGCGCCCGACCTTGGTCTCATCGAGGAATTTCCTCGCGCCTTGCAGCCCGCTACGGTCCACGCTCACGGCCACCACCTCGAACCGGTCGGAGCCCATCTCGGCCTGCAGCCGGTCGAGCGCCGGCATCTCCTTGCGGCACGGCAGGCACCACGTCGCCCACAGATTGAGGAGCACGACCTTGCCGCGCCAGTCGGCGAGCGTGCGCTCGCGGCCGGTGGCGTCCTGAAACGTGAAATCGGGCAGCGGCTCGGGCTGCTTCTTGAACACGAAGGCGGCCATCTGCCCCTGGCTCAGCGCGTTGCTGCCGGGACCTGTGGGGGCATCCGGCACGGGACGCTCGGCCTGGGGCGGCGCTTGCGCGGAAGGCCGGCCGGCGTTGTCAGGACGGCCCAGCGTCACGTATACGCTCACGAACCCGACCACGGCAGCCAGCGCCGCCACCCAAACGGCGGTGGATAGCCCGGATCTCCCGGGGCCAGGCTGCTGGTCGTGGGCTAGCATCGGCGTTCTCCGGCGCGCAGCTTTGAGCAAGCTCGATAGGGCCACCTCGTGACCGACAAGACCAACAAGATGTGGGGTGGCCGCTTCACCATGTCGCCTGCCGAGATCATGCAGGAGATAAACGCCTCCATCGGCTTCGACAAGGCTCTGGCACCCTACGACGTGCGCGCCTCGAAGGCGCATGCATCGATGCTGGCGGCGCAGGGCATCATCTCCAAGGACGACGCGAAGAAGATCAACGCCGGGCTCGACCGCGTGCTGGCCGAGATCGAAGCCGGCACGTTCACCTTCTCGCGCGCGCTCGAGGACGTGCACATGAACATCGAGTCGCGGCTGGCCGAGCTGATCGGTCCGCCCGCCGGCCGCCTGCACACGGCGCGCTCGCGCAACGACCAGGTGGCAACCGACTTCAGGCTCTACGTGCGCGACTGGCTCGACGGCGCCGACCGCGCGCTCGCCGCCTTGCAGCTGGCGCTCGCCCGCAAGGCGGAGAAGCATTTCGACCTTGTCATGCCGGGCTTCACCCACCTGCAGGCGGCCCAGCCAGTGACCTTCGGCCACCATCTTCTCGCCTACGTCGAGATGCTGGCGCGAGATCGCGGCCGGCTCGCCGACGCGCGGGCGCGGCTCAACCAATGTCCGCTGGGTGCGGCGGCGCTGGCCGGCACCTCTTTCCCCATCGATCGGGAGATGACGGCCGAGGCGCTGGGCTTCGATGGCCCAACCGCCAATTCGCTCGACGCGGTGGCCGACCGCGACTTTGCGCTGGAGACCCTGGCCGCCGCGGCCATTGCGGCCATGCACCTGTCGCGCTTTGCCGAGGAAGTCGTGCTGTGGGTGACGCCGCAGTTCGGCTTCATCCGGCTCTCCGACCGCTTCACGACCGGCTCGTCGATCATGCCGCAGAAGCGCAACCCCGATGCCGCCGAACTCGTGCGTTCCAAGGTCGGCCGCATCGCCGCCGCGTTCCAATCGCTGCTGATCGTGATGAAGGGCCTGCCTCTCGCCTATGCCAAGGACATGCAGGAGGACAAGGAGGTCACCTTCGACGCGCTGAAGGCCATGGCCCTGGCAATCGCCGCCATGACGGGCATGGTGGAGGACATGGAGCCCAACCCGGATGTCATGCGGAAAGCCGCCGGCAGCGGCTACGCCACGGCGACCGACCTTGCCGACTGGCTGGTGCGCACCCTCGGCCTGCCCTTCCGCGAGGCCCACCACGTGACGGGGCGCATCGTCGCCGCCGCGGAGGCCAAGGGCGTGCCCCTGGACAAGCTGGGGCTGGGGGACATGCAGGCGATCGCGCCCGCCATCACCGCGGACGTTTTCTCGGTGCTGTCGGCTCAGAACTCGGTCAAGAGCCGCACCAGCCATGGGGGAACGGCGCCACAGAATGTGCGCAAAATGGCGCGGGGCTGGATAAAGCGATTGGAAAAGGCCAATGGGAAGGTCTAGAAATAGGCGTGGAGGCCTTGAAACGCAGGCTGTTTCGAAGGCCGCTTGGTGTTGCGCATTGTGAACAGGGTTCAACGGGATCACATGCAGAGCCGTTCATCCCGCGCTGTTGCCGTTGCGCTCCTCGTGCTGGGCGCGCTGGGGCTTGCCGGCTGCGGCGTCCGCGGCTCGCTCGAGGCACCGCCGCAGGCGCAAACCGAGACCGGCGGCGCCACGCCCGGGACGCCCGGCCAGCCCGCTCCTCACAAACCCTCCGTGCTGGACCCGTTGATCCGCTGACGGGCTGACGATGCACCATTTCAGCTACGTTGGCGGCGTCCTCCACGCTGAGGGCGTGAGCCTCGCGCGCATCGCCGAGGAGGTCGGCACGCCGTTCTATTGCTACGCGACGGCGACGCTCGAGCGGCATTATCGTGTACTGAAGGACGCCTTCGCCGGCCTCGACACGCTGATCTGCTACGCCATCAAGGCCAACTCCAACCAGGCGGTGATCAAGACGCTTGGGTCACTGGGCGCCGGCATGGACGTCGTGTCCGAAGGCGAGCTGCGCCGCGCGCGGGCGGCCGGCGTGCCGGCGGACCGCATCATCTTCGCCGGAGTCGGCAAGACGCGCGCCGAGATGGCCTACGCCTTGGGCGAAGGCATCCTCGGCTTCAACGTGGAGTCGGAGCCGGAGCTCGAAGCCTTGAGCGAGGTGGCAGCGAGCCTCGGCTGCACCGCCCGCATCGCCTTGCGCGTCAACCCCGACGTCGATGCCAAGACGCACGCCAAGATCGCCACCGGCAAGGCGGAAAACAAGTTCGGCGTGCCGTTCGACGATGCGCCGCGGCTCTATGCCAAGGCGGCGAAGCTGCCGGGCCTCGAGGTCGCCGGCATCCACATGCACATCGGCAGCCAGGTCACGGATCTGGCGCCCTTCCGCGACGCCTTCTCGCTGATGCGCGAGCTGGCGGTCCGCCTGCGCGAGGAGCGCCAC
>DATEVP010000562.1:0-2961 GCA_035258465.1 Hyphomicrobiaceae bacterium | reverse complement strand
GGCCGGCTCCTCGTCCTCGTCGGCCAGCACGCGGGTGCAGCCGACGATGCGCAGGTCCACGTCCGCCCGCTGCGCGCAGTCCTTCCAGGGCTGCTCACTCGCCGGATCGGCCGCGGCAGCAGCCGGCAGCACGGCGGCCATGAGCAGAAGTGATCCCAATAAACGCCTAGCGATACGCATCTGAGCACCCTCTCGATCGGCCCTTCCGGCCATCCCAGGGTCTAGCCAGCAAGACTGGTGCCAAGCCAAGCCGCCACCAAAGAGCATGCTTAAGGGTTAACCGGCGGGGTCGGAGGCGGTCGGCGCCCGCGAATGTTTCACGTGAAACATCACAGCGCTCATGCCGGCTCACGGAGGCGTCCGCAGGTGACGCGCGGATTCCCACAACAGCGCGCGGCGCACACCGAAAAGCGGTCGGATGGATGTTTCACGTGAAACATTGGTCCTGCAACCCGGCTTGTCCCCGTGGGTCCGCCGTTGGCATATGCTGCCGTCCATGCGCCGCCCTGCCGCCATCGCCATCCACAACGCCGCCGACTTCGCCGCCACATTCGATGTTTCACGTGAAACATTGCATCAATTAGAGATCTACGAGCGACTCCTTCGCCAATGGCAGAAGGCCGTCAATCTGGTGGCCCCGAGCACGCTCGATGACGTCTGGCACCGGCATTTCGCCGACTCCGCCCAGCTCCTCCCGCTCGCCCCGGCGGAGGAGCGCACCTGGGTCGACCTCGGCTCCGGCGCCGGCTTCCCAGGCTTGGTGGTGGCGATCCTGCTGGGGGATTCCCTCTCCTTCGTCGTCCCCTCCCCCCTTGTGGGGGAGGGACAGGGAGGGGGGGATCGCAGAACCTCTGCCGTCGGGCTTCCCCCCACCCCTACCCAGAAACTCGATGCAGGAAAATCCAGCAAAATCAACGAAGGCATCGAGCGTTTCATCCCTCCGGGTGCGCAGTCGCCCATGGCAACTAACCCCTCCCCACAAGGGGGAGGGGAATCCCCGCGGGGAGGGCAACCCCCTCGCGTCACCCTGATCGAAAGCAACGCCCGCAAGTGCGCCTTCCTGCGCGAGGTGGTGCGGCAGACGGGGATCGGTGGCCGGATCGCGGTGGATATCCTGTCCACAAGAATCGAAACGGCGGCGACTCAAGCTAGTCTGTCGCGTCCGGACGTGGTTTCGGCCCGTGCGCTGGCGCCGCTGGACAGGCTGCTGGCGCTGGCCGCCCCGCTGTTCGGGCCCGCGACGGTTGGCCTGTTCATGAAGGGCAGGGAGGCCGCCCAAGAAGTCGAGACCGCTAGAAACATGTGGGATTTCAACGTTGATCTCATCCCGAGCCGAACCGAGCCCGAAGGGCACATCGTCTTGATCCGGCAACCGAAGCCCAAGCCCAAGCCCCAAAAATGAAGGGAACTAGCCCGTGAGCCGCGCCCCCTCCCTGCGCGTCCTTGCCATCGCCAACCAGAAGGGCGGCGTCGGCAAGACCACCACCGCCATCAACCTCGGCACGGCGCTGGCGGCGATCGGCGAGCATGTCCTGATCCTGGACCTCGACCCGCAGGGCAATGCCTCCACCGGCGTCGGCGTGGCGCCCGAGTCGCGCGGGCTCACCAGTTTCGATGTGCTCACCGGCAAGGCCAGCATCGCCAAGGCCAGCACCCAGACGAAGGTGCCCAACCTGTGCTTGGTGCCGGCGAACGCCGACCTGGTCGGGCTCGAATCGGAGCTGATGGCGGAAGCCAACCGCCCGTTCCGGCTGCGCGACGCCGTCACCGCCCTGATCGCCGAGCAGAAGGCGCGCCCCGCCGACGTGGCCCACACCTATCTGCTGATCGACTGCCCGCCCTCGCTCAACCTGCTCACCCTCAACGCGCTTACGGCATCGCATGCGGTGCTGGTGCCGGTGCAGTGCGAGTTCTTCGCGCTCGAAGGCATCTCGCAGCTCAAGGAGACCCTCGACCAGATCAAGGCCACGCTGAACCCCGGTCTCGAGGTCCAGGGCGTGGTGCTGACCATGCACGATGCCCGCACCTCCCTCTCGAAAGAGGTCGAGAACGAGGTGCGCGCCTTCTTCGGGGCCAAGGTCTACGCCACCATGATCCGCCGCAACGTGCGCGTGGCCGAGGCGCCGTCCCACGGCAAGCCGATCCTGCTCTACGACTACGACTGTCACGGCAGCCAGGACTACATCAAGCTGGCGCACGAGGTGATCGAGCGCGAGCGCCAGCTGAGAGCCGCCTGAATGCGCGTGGCGGCACCCGCGACCCCGTGGTGAGCTTGTCGAACCACGGCATGGAGAGCACCATCCGTCCTTCGACTAGCTCAGGACGGGGGTTGGTATGAACGCGTTACAACGAGTAGAACTAAGTGTCTGATTATCTGAGGAATTGGGGACGTCCCATGGCCATACCCATGCACAAGGGCCGGCTCGGCCGCGGGCTCGCGTCGCTGATCGGCGAGACGCCGCAGTCCGAGCAGCGCCTGCCGCTGCACGGCGAGCAGCGCCTCGTCTCCATCGACCAGCTGCACCCCAGCGGCCTCAACCCGCGCAAGAACTTCGACACCATCGAGCTGGTCGACCTCGCCAACTCGATCCGCACCAAGGGCCTCGTGCAGCCGATCATCGCCCGCCCCGACCCACAAGGCAGCGGCTACGAGATCGTCGCCGGCGAGCGGCGCTGGCGCGCGGCGCAGAAGGCGGCGCTGCACACCGTGCCGGTGATCGTGCGCGAGCTCTCCGACCAGGAGGTCGCCGAGTTCGCCGTCATCGAGAACGTGCAGCGCCAGGACCTCAATCCGATCGAGGAGGCGTCCGGCTATCACGAGCTGATCGAGCGCTTCGGCTACACGCAGGAGGACGTCGCCGACACCATCGGCAAGAGCCGCAGCCATCTCACCAACACGCTGCGCCTCTTGAAGCTGCCCGCCGGCGTGCAGGCGCTGGTGAGAAGCGGCAAGCTGAGCCC
>DATEVP010000561.1:0-2830 GCA_035258465.1 Hyphomicrobiaceae bacterium | reverse complement strand
CGATGCCCTCGACACGCTCGTTCGCCTCGGCGTGCAGCGGCGCTGCGCCGAGTTGCTCTTTCTTACCCTCCACCGTCTTTTCTCCGGCACCCGGTTTCGGCCTTTGCGGCCTACGGGCGTCATTCTGGTTGAGGCTTGAGTCGCACTCTATCAGGTCGCGGGCGCGGGTAAAGGCATGGGTTCGGACGACGTGGCGTTGGGCGCGGCGAGAGCGTGAATGTGCGGCTTATTTCTCGGCGGAAACGTTGCTGGAGAGCGTCCTGAGAAAGCTCACCAGGTCGGCGGCCTCCTGCGGCGTCAGCCGCAGCGCTCGTATCAGCCGCGCGCCGTCGTCGCCGTGCAGCCGCTCCTCGTCGACCTGCGAATAGTGGCGCACGACATCCTCCAGCGTCGCCAGCGAGCCGTTGTGCATGTAGGGCGCGGTGCGAGCGACGTTGCGCAGGGATGGCACGCGAAACTCGCCCCAATTGCGGTGCTGCGGCTCCACGTGCTGCGTTTGTAGGGCGGCGTCTTCGCTTCTGTCGTCGCTGAAGGGGCCGAGCAAGCTGAATCGGCTGGCGACGAGCGCGGCGATGCCGCCATAGCGGCCTTGATCCACGCGGGCCCCATCGGCGAAGTAGGGCACGCCCACGTCATCGAACTCGCCGTTGGTGAAGTTCGGCCCGAGGTGGCAGGCCGCGCATCGGCCCTTGCCGACGAAAATCCTCAGGCCGCGCTGGGCGGCGGGCGGATAGCGGGCCATGCCCGCCGCGTCGCCTCGCGCCAGGGCATCACGAAAGTCGTCGAAGGGCGTGCGCGCGGTGACGATGGTCTCCTGGAACGCGGCCAGCGCCTTGGCGACATTGACGAGCACGCGCTCGGACTCCTCGGCGGCAAGCCGCACCGCGAACAAGCCATCGTACGCTGCGGCGAGGCCAGCGTCGGCCGCCAGACGCTCGCGCAGCAGCTCGGGCGTAAGGTTCAGCTCCTTGCCATCAAGGATCGGGCGAATGCTCTGCGCCCACAAGCTGTCGGCGGCGCCGGACCAGCCGAACCAGCGGTTGAGCCGCAGGTTGGCAAGCGCGATGGCGTTGCGGTCGACATGGGCCGCGCCGACGCTGCGCGCGCGGCCATCCTGGAACGCCTTGGCCGGATCGTGGCAGGTGGCGCACGAGCGCTTGTCATCGCGCGACAGCCGGCGGTCGAAGAAGAGCCCTCGCCCGAGCGCGATGGCCGCCGGGTTGCCGGAGACGCGGTTGCTCGGATCGCGCGCCGTCACCGGCGGCCAGGGCCCGTGCGCCAGGATCGCTTCGCGCTCGGCCCCGCTGAAGGCTATCGGCGGCTCCGCGCGGCCGACGCCCGAGCCTGCCACGCCGATGCCCACGAGCGTCACGCAGCCGAGGATGACGGCCGAGAGCTTCATGGCTTCACGTCGAGCTGCTGCGACAGGCGCGTGCGCCGTTCGCCCTGGTACATATCGAACGTGAGCTGCCATTGGCCCGGCATGTGCAGCATGAGCCCCGTGAAGCGGAAACGGTCGGGACCCAACTGCGTCGCCTTGGGCCGGTAGTTCATGCCGTGGCCATGGGCCGGCATGCGCGCATCGATGACGATCCGGCCGATCACCCCAGCAACCGGCGCGCGGCAGGCGACGACCTCGGCCTCGAAGAACCGGCCGACTTTGATCTCCCTGGGCTCCCAGCGGTAGGCGATTTCAGCTTCCGCCGTGGCGAGTCGCGCGAAGCCCTCGCCGTCCGATGGACACGCCGCTGCGGCTTCCGAGCAAACGCACAAGGCCAGAATGAGCGCGAGCAATGGGGTCAGACCCTTGGCACGCGACCGCTCCTTGGTCGCCGAGGAATGCAAAGGGTCTGACCCCATGACGCGATCATTGCCCCAGCGCCAGGGCGGCGAGCCGCTCGGCGTTGCGGTAGGCGATGTTGTCGGCAACCTCCGCCGGCAGGCCGTCGAGCCATTTGCGCGAATAGCTCGCGTGCTCGACGACGTAGTGCCAGCGTTCCGGCGTGAACGTGTCGGTGCCGACCATGAAGCGCTCGGGGAAGTCGAGGAACAGCTTCTTCCAGGTGGCGTCGAGCTGGCCCGAGGGCGCGTGATCGCTGCGGAAGGCCAGGTCCGCCCACAGCGTCTTGTGTTTGGTCAGCATGGCCCGCACCTTGTCGGCCTGGTCGAAGCCCGAGTGCGCCCACAGCACGAAGGCCTGCGGGTTCTGCTTGAAGATGCGCTCGACCGCGTCGGCGTCGGAATGGGCGTGCAGGAAGATCTTGCGCTCCTTGGCCAGCTCCACCATGCGGCGCATGACGGGAAGGTCGGCGTCGGCGCCGAAGAGGTGGAACTCGCCGATGCCGGCGTAGGTATTGGCCTTGAGGCGCGCCTCGACGTGGGCGACGATGGTGGGATCCTTGACCCAGCTCCCCGTTTCACCGCGGCGGCGGTAGGGGCGCAGCACCGGCACGATCAGGTCGGGCGCGGCCTTGTAGAGCATCTGCGTGCCGTCGTCGCTGGAGCTCGACACGAACGCCTTCTTCAGGCCGGCCTGGCGCAGCACCTTGATCGCCTCGGGCGGCGGGAGGCTCGTCCAGGCGTCGTGGCTGTAATGGATGTGCACGTCGATCAGCGGCCGCTGCTCTTGCGCGGCGGCGGGCGATGCGATGACGGCGGCGAGAAGCGCTGCAAGAAGCGGGAAACGCATGCGCATGTCCGTGGTCCCCAAACAGGAAATCGCTCCAACTGTAGCATGCTAATCCAAACCGGCTGAACATTGCCGGTCGGATGCGGAGTCTTGGACGGACTGCAACTGCTGGATCGCGTGCGGCACACTCCCCCTCCCCCT
>DATEVP010000560.1:0-7005 GCA_035258465.1 Hyphomicrobiaceae bacterium | reverse complement strand
GGAATCCCGTCGTAGCCGCCTCACGGATCACGTCTCATTGGATGTCGTCACTCACGCCGCGGGCTTGGCTTCGCCGGCTGCGGCGCCACCCTCGGCCGCCTTCTTGGCTGCCTCGGCGGCGGCGGCCTCGCGCTCCTGGCGCTTCTTCTTCGGCTTGGCCTTGTTGGGGTTGTTGGAGGCCGTGCGCGTGGCGAGCCCGGCCTTGTCCAGAAACCGCATGACGCGGTCGGTCGGCTGCGCGCCGACGGAGAGCCAGTACTTCGCCCGCTCGAGGTCGAGTTTCACGCGATCGGCGCTGTCCTTCGGCAGCAGCGGGTTGTGGGTGCCGATCTGCTCGATGTAGCGCCCGTCGCGCGGCGAGGTGCCGTGGGCGACGACGATGTAGTAGTAGGGCCGCTTCTTGGTGCCCCCGCGCGAGAGGCGGATCTTTACCGACATTCAGGTGGTTCCTTTCAATGTTCGCTATAGCAGTTGGGAGTAGGGAGTAGCGAATAGGGAGTAGGGGGTGCGGCTGTCGCCCACGTTCCCATTCCCAACTCCCCATTCCCTACTCCCTTGGCTTCTCACTTCTTCTTCCCGGGCAGGCCGCGGAATTTCGGGATGGGGGCGCCGCCCAGGCCTGGCAATCCCGGCAGCTTGGGCATCGGTGAGCCGCTGCCCAGACCCGGCAGGCCTTTGGGCAGGCCCTGGGGCAGCGCCTCTTTGAGCTCCTTCGGCAGGCTCTCCAACGCGCGCGGGTCGAGGCGCGCGAGCTCCGCCTGCATCTTCTCCATCTCGGCCGGGCTCGGTGCCGCGCCACCGCCGCCCATGCCCATCATGCGCTGCATCATGCCGCCGCGCTTGCCCATCATCTTCATCATGTCCGCCATCTGGCGGTGCATCTTGAGGAGCCGGTTGATGTCCTCGGGTTTCGTGCCCGAGCCGCCGGCGATGCGACGCTTGCGCTTGCCGTCGAGGATCTTGGGGTTGCGGCGCTCCTTCGGCGTCATCGATTGGATGATGGCGCGCTGGCGCTTGAGCATCCGGTCGTCGAGGTTGGCGGCATCGATCTGCTTCTTCACCTTGCCGATGCCGGGCAGCAGGCCGAGCATACTCGACATGCCGCCGAGCTTCTGCATCTGCTGGAGCTGATCGGCGAGGTCGTCGAGGTCGAAGGCGCCCTTGCGCATCTTCTCGGCGATCGCCTGCGCCTTCTGCACGTCGATCGTCTGCGCCGCCTTCTCGACCAGGCTCACCACGTCGCCCATGCCGAGGATGCGGCCGGCGATGCGTTGGGGGTGGAAGTCCTCGAGCGCGTCCCACTTCTCGCCGGTGCCGATCAGTTTGATGGGCTTATTCGTCACCGCGCGCATGGAGAGCGCGGCGCCGCCGCGGCCGTCGCCGTCGACGCGGGTGAGCACGATGCCGGTGATACCGACGCGCTCGTCGAAGCTCTTGGCCAGCTTCACCGCGTCCTGGCCGGTGAGGCTGTCGGCGACCAGCAGCGTCTCGTGCGGATGGGCGATGTCGCGGATCTCGGCCGCCTCCCGCATCAGCTCGTCGTCGATGTGGGTGCGCCCGGCCGTGTCGAGCAGCACCACGTCGCAGCCGGTGAGTCTCGCCGCTTCCATGGCCCGGCGCGTGATCTGCTGGGGCGTCTGGCCGGCGACGATCGGCAGCGTGTCGACCTTGGTCTGCTCGCCCAGCACTCTCAGCTGCTCCTGCGCGGCGGGCCGCCTCGTGTCGAGCGAGGCCATCAGCACTTTCTTCCTGTCGCGGGTCGTGAGCCGGTAGCCGATCTTGGCGCAGGTCGTGGTCTTGCCGGAGCCCTGCAGGCCGACCAGCATGATGGGGATCGGCGGCTGGGCGGCGAGATCGATCGGCTCGGCATCCGAGCCCAGCATGGCGACCAGCTCGTCGTGCACGATCTTGACCACCATCTGGCCGGGCGTGACCGACTTGACCACGTCCTGGCCGACGGCCTTCTCCTTCACCTTGTCGGTGAAGGCGCGCACCACCTCGAGCGCCACGTCCGCTTCGAGCAGCGCGCGGCGCACCTCGCGCATGGCCTCGGCCACGTCGCTGTCGGTCAGCGACCCGCGCCGGGTCAGCTTGTCGAGGATGCCCGAGAGGCGATCGGACAGGGATTGGAACATCGAACCTCTTCTGCAGCGTTATCCCCGCGAAGGCGGGGACCCATGCAACCATCCGCGAAGGTGCGGACGCAATCTTGCACCCTCGCAGAAATCCATACCCGATGACCGCCGCATGCCCTGGCGTGGGTTCCCGCCTTCGCGGGAATGACGTCAGGAATGACCAAACGCGCCCGCGGGCGCTACGCGCTGGCGGGCGTTGACCTCCCTGCCTCCCGATTCCCACCAGAGCTGGCTTCGATCATGTGCAGGGCGGCGGCTCGTCTTCACGGGCCGTCGGGATTGGCGCGCACAATCGCTAGACGGCGCGGGGCTGTCAACCACCCCGGGTCCCCCGCGTTCACACCACACGGCAAGCTGAGCACCAGCAATAGGCGTCGGGGCCAGGGATTTCCGCGCTTTCCGCGAGCCGACAAATCGCTTGACTCAGGGACATTGCGGCGTAGGGTCCGCGCCGCTTCGCGTCGCCTGACGCGGGGAATCGACCCTCCACGAGGCTGCCATGGGCTTTCTTGCCGACAGCGTGAACCGCATCTCGCCCTCCCAGACCATCGGCATGGCGACGAAGGCGCGCGAGCTGCAGGCGAAGGGCCGCGACGTCATCTCGCTCTCCGCCGGCGAGCCCGATTTCGACACCCCCGACAACATCAAAGAGGCGGCGATCAGGGCGCTGCGCGAGGGCAAGACCAAGTACACCGACGTCGACGGCATCCCCGAGCTGAAAGCGGCGGTGGCGGCCAAGTTCAAGCGCGAGAACGAGCTCGAGTACCGCACCAGCCAGGTCTCGGTCGGCACCGGCGGCAAGCAGGTGCTCTACAACGCTCTCATGTGCACGCTCAACCCGGGCGACGAGGTGGTGATCCCGGCGCCGTGCTGGGTGTCCTACGTCGATATCGTGCTGCTGGGCGGCGGCAAGCCGGTGTTCGCCAACTGCAAGCTCGAGCACGGCTACAAGCTGAAGCCCGAGGTGCTCGACGCCGCCATCACGCCGAAGACCAAGTGGTTCGTCTTCAATGCGCCGTGCAACCCGAGCGGGGCCGCCTACACCAAGGCGGAGCTCAAGGCCCTCACCGACGTATTGATGCGGCCCAAGAACAAGCACGTCTGGGTGCTGACCGACGACATGTACGAGCACCTGATCTACGACGACCTCGCGTTCTACACGCCCGTGCAGGTCGAGCCCGGCCTCTACGAGCGCACACTCACGCTGAATGGCCTCTCCAAGACCTACTGCATGACCGGCTGGCGGCTCGGCTACGGCGCCGGCCCCGAGCTGCTCATCAAGGCGATGTGCAAGCTGCAGTCGCAGTCGACCTCCAACCCGTCCTCGATCACGCAGTGGGCGGCGGTGGAGGCGCTCAACGGCCCACAGGATTTCATCGCCCGCAACACGAGAGTGTTCAAGGAGCGGCGCGATCTGGTCGTATCGATGCTCAACCAGGCCAAGGGCATCAAGTGTCCCAAGCCCGAGGGCGCCTTCTACGTCTATCCGTCCTGCGAGGGCCTGATCGGCAAGACCACGGGCAAGGGCGTGAAGATCAAGACGGACGAGGACTTCACGCTGGCGCTGCTCGACGAGGAGGGGGTGGCCTGCGTGCACGGCGCCGCCTTCGCCATGAGCCCGTTCTTCCGCATCTCCTACGCCACCGACACCGCCTCCCTGGAGGAAGCCTGCCGGCGCATCCAAGGCTTCTGCGGCAACGCGCGATAAGGCTCCGCCACTCACTCTTCCCGCGCTCCGCCAACATGACCTCTCGCTCGCCAGCGCGGGGAGAGGGTCGGGGTGAGGGGCAGATGCAAACGCCGGAGCCAGCGGCTGCCCCTCACCCCTAACCCTCTCCCCATGCTGAAGAAGCATGGGGAGAGGGAATTCCCGCGAAGCGGGGAGAGGGAGACCGGTGCATGCTCTTCCTCCTCAAGATCGCACTGCCGCCGATCCTGGTGGCGGCCATGTCGCTGGCCACCCGGCTGTGGGGGCCGACGATTGGCGGTCTGCTCCTGGGCCTGCCGTGGATGACGGGGCCGGTGCTGTTCTTCCTGGCGCGCGACAAGGGCGAGGATTTCGGCGTCGGCGCCTGCATCGGCATCGAGCTCGGGGTCGCGTGCCTCTGCGCCTACATGCTGGCCTACGGCGCGATGACCACCTTTGCGCCGTGGCCGATCTGCATGGCAGCGGCGGCGGCGGCCTTCATCGCCTGTGCCTGGGGATTGCAGGATCTGCCGGTTTCCTTGTTGACGGCCACCGCTGCGGCCGTGGCGAGTTTGCTCCTCGCAGCCCTCTTGTTGCCGCGCCCGCGCACGCCGACCCAGCCGACAACGCTGCCCTGGTGGGATATTCCGGCGCGCATGGTCGTCGCGCTCGCGTTGGTCACCATCATCATGCTCTCGGCGGATAGGCTGGGCCCGCAGCTTTCCGGCATCGTCTCCACCTATCCGGTGATCCTCACCGTCATCGGCGCCTTCACGCACCATCAATGGGGCCGTGACGCCGTGCGCCGCGTGCTGCGCGGTCTCGCCGTCTCGCTGCTTTCCTTTGCCGCCTTCTTCCTGGTCGTGGGCCTGACCCTGCCCACAGCCGGCGTCGAGGGCTCCTTCGGGCTGGCGAGCGTGCCGGCGGCCGCGATCAGCGGCCTGCTGCTGAGGCTGAGCCGCGCCCGCGCTGCGCGCTGAGCCGGTGCGTGGTCATTCCCCGCGCCAGTTGATGATGCTCACCAGGTTGCTGTCCTTGTCGGTCCACACGATCTCGGCGGTGCTGCCGTCGGGCCAGCCCGAGATCGCTCTCCTCACGGTGGGGACGTTGAAGAAGGCCTTGTCCCTGCTGTAGAGCGCCCAGCTGATCGACCCTTCGCACCCCTTGGCATGCGGCGGCTCGAACCAGTGCACGTCGCTGCCGAGCCGCTTTGCCAGCCCGCGATGCAGCGAGGACATGTCGAACACCTCGAACTCGAAATCGACGGCGAGAATGCCGTTCTCGGCGAGATGGCCGAAGTAGATGTCGAACGCCTCCTTGGTCATCAGATGCAGGGGCGGCGAGGCGCCGCGGAAGGCGTTGAGCACGATCACGTCGAATTTCTGCGCGTCGTTGGCCTTCAGCTGCCGCTCGAGGACCAGCCGGCCGTCGCCGAGCAGGATGTCGGTCTCGGCTTTGCTTTCCTTCAGGAAGGTGAAGTGCCGGTTGGCGAGCACCGGGATCAGCGGATTGATCTCATAGTATCGCATGGTGTCGCCGTCGCGCCCGAGCGCCGCAACCATGCCGGCGCCGAGGCCGATCACGCCGATGCGCAGTGGCGTCTGCGGCCCACCCGCGCGGCGCCGCGCCTGATGGGCGAGCGCCAGGCCCAGCGCACTGGCGTTGTTGTAACCGCAGATCGGCTCCATCCGGCGCTCGGGGTTTTGATACTGCACGCCCTGCTCGACCCCGGCCTGCATCATGCTGAGGCTGTAGTTCCTGGGATCGTCCTTGTCCGCGCGCACGATCTTGACGACGCCGTAGAAGTTGCGCACGCGCTCGACGAGGATGCCGCCGCCGATCTCCTGCCAGAAGCCGGCAACAAGCCCGTAGAGGAAATAGACGCCGGCCAGCCAGGCGGCGAGCGCGATCCAGCGTGCGGTGCCGGCCTCGCGCAGCAGGAGCACGACGGTGAGGCCGGCGATCGCAAGCAGCGCAAGCGGATGCTCGAAGAAATCGTTGAAGAGGAGCGGCGCCACGATCGCCACGAGCACGCCGCCGAGCGCGCCGCCGGCGGCGATGGCGAGATAGAATTTGGGCAGTCTTTCAGGGTCGGGTCGCAGCCGCACCAGCTCGCCGTGGCAAATCATGCAGCCGGCAAAGAGCGTTGCCGAGTGGAGCGCGAGCTGGATCAGGAAATCCTTGGCATTTTCCGGCAGCGCGAGGGTGAACGTCGCGCCGGCCAGCAGCGGGAACGCCACGCCGAACACGACGCGGTGATAGAGGCGCGGCGCGGCGAAGACGAGGACGAAGGTGAGCAGATAGAGGCTGAGCGGCACGACCCACAGGAACGGCACGACGACGGCCCATTGCGTCACCGCGTTGGTGGTGGCGAGCAGCAGAGCCGAGCCGAGCGCGGACAGGCCGATCCATTGGGCCAGGGGTGTGGCCGCACCCGACTTGGTGGCGGAGCCGCTCGCGTCGCGCGCCGGCCCGCCCTTGATGCGCGCCAGCGTGAGCAGGCCGCAGCCGACGAAGAGTGCCGCATAGAGCACGTAGGCCCACGACCACCAGCGCGTCTGCTCCCCGCTCGACAGCCAGCGCTCGAAGGCGAACGGATATGTGAGCAGCCCCGCGAACGAGCCGAGGTTGGAGCCGGCAAACAGCGGCACGGGATCGATGGTGGGCTCGATGCGCGC
This sequence comes from Hyphomicrobiaceae bacterium, assembly GCA_035258465.1. Classification (GTDB taxonomy): domain Bacteria; phylum Pseudomonadota; class Alphaproteobacteria; order Rhizobiales; family Hyphomicrobiaceae; genus AWTP1-13. The sequence goes on along the minus strand of DATEVP010000560.1, from coordinate 505 downwards.
CAGCCAGCGCGACAGCAAGGGCGTGGTGGCGGCGAGCGCCACGTAGGGCACCCCGACGCACACCGTGAGCAGGGCGAGAATGCGCAGCGTGGGATCGCCCGCGTCCTGCGGCTTCCAGCTCTCCGAAGGCGTGATCGGCAGCAGCGCCAGGCTCACGGCCAGCACGGCGAAATGCACCTGAACCTGGCGGGGCACTGGGATGGGCAGGGTGATCGCGTAGGCATACGCATAGCCGGCGAGCAGCGCCACCTGGAAGAACAGCAGGCACACGAGCCAGATCGAGGCGCCGCCGCCGAACCAGGGCAAAATGTACTTGGCAAACAGCGGCTGCACCTGGAACAGCAGGAAGCCGGCGAGCGCCATCGTCGCGCCGAATGTGAAGAGCGTGATCCTGCGCGAATCCATCAGCGCGTTTCCCCCCCGGCGCGTCCAAGCCCGGCGCCTCTCCGGATCATGACCGATCAGCAGCTCGGGCGCGACGCGACTGGGCGCGCGGGCGGGGTCA
>DATEVP010000559.1:0-11569 GCA_035258465.1 Hyphomicrobiaceae bacterium | reverse complement strand
ATTTCGGTCATGGCTCGAGCCATAACCGATTCCGGCGTAGGCGCGAGGCCGATACGCGCCCTGTCAAGGCCGCTCATCCTCGCTATGCACATTGCGGCCAGAATCCGCTTTGGGCCGCGAATCGGCAGGGGATCGGTCTTGCTACTCGCCTGCCATGCGCGAGCGCTGGCCGCCGGCCTCGCGCGCAACCAGGCGCGCTTCGCCGTCGTGCATGTAGTCGCGCGTCAGCGGCAGGGTCTGTACCCGCTTTGCGAGCTGGACCTGGAACACGACGAGATTCTGGTAGCGAAACGCCGTCTCGGAGCCCGCCAGATAGAATTCCCACATCCGGCAGAAGGTCTCATCGAGGATGGCGGCGGCCTTGTCCCAGTTGCCAATGAACCGCTCACGCCAGGCGCGCAGCGTTTCGGCATAGTGCAGGCGCAGCACCTCCAGATCGGTGATCAGCAGCCCCGAGCGCTCGATGGCGCCGACCATCTCGGAGAGCGCCGGGATGTAGCCGCCGGGGAAGATGTACTTGGCGATGAACGGGTTGGTGGCGGTCGGCGGCTCGGAGCGGCCAATCGTGTGGATGACGGCCACGCCGTCGTCGGTGAGCAGATCGCGCACCTTGCGGAAGAATTTGCCGTAGTGGTTGACGCCCACGTGCTCGAACATGCCAACCGAGACGATGCGGTCGAACTCGCCCTCCACCTTGCGATAATCCTTGAACTCGAAGCGGACGGCGCGGGCGAGCCCTTCCCGCTGCGCGCGCTCCCGGGAAATCTTCAGCTGCTCTGCGCTCAGCGTCACGCCGGTGACCTCGCAGTCGGCAAGCTTGGCGAGGTAGAGGCCGAGCCCGCCCCAGCCGGAGCCGATGTCGAGCACGCGCTGACCGGGCTCGATGGAAAGCTTGGCGGCCAGATGGCGCTTCTTGGCGAGCTGGGCTTCCTCCAAGTCGGCGGCTTCGGTGAAGTAGCCGCACGAATATTGCCGATCCCGATCGAGGAAGAGGTCGTAGATCGCACCGTCGATGTCGTAGTGGCGCGCCACGTTGCGGCGCGCGCGCCCGCTCGGGTTGAATTGTCGCACGCGGCGAACCACGTAGCGCGCTACGTCGAGGGTCTTCGACCAGCGCGGCTGCGATTGGCGCTCGATGTTGCTGAGCAGAAGTGCCAGAAGATCGTAGATGCGGCCCTGCTCCATCCTGAGCCGGCCCTGCATGTAGCCCTCACCTAGGGCCAGCTGCGGATCGAGGACGAGTTGGCGCTCGAGGCGCCGATCGAGGACGCGCGCAACCACTGCGGGCCCGCTGCCGTCACCGTAGCGATGCTCCTTGCCTTGCGCATCGATGAAGGTCAGCGCGCCGCGGTCGACGATGCGGCGCAGAAGGACGTCGAGCAACTTGAACATGACCCAACACCAGACCGTGCGCCTGATCCCGGCTCCCAAATACCTCACGTCGAGAACGCTCCAACACAGTATACGAAAGTCTAACGCCAACGCCACAGGCATGCTTCGAGCAAGTTAGTACGATAAGCAACAATTCTTTGAGCGCATGACCACGCCGGGAGACAACGGCCGCCGTCCCCCCCCCGGGGGTTGCAGTCAGGCCGGGATTTAGCGGACTTGGGGGCTCAGTTTTTCTGGGCCGGTTCGCCTTCCCCCTGGTCCTCGCCCCGCTGGCGGGCCAGCGCCTCCTCCTCGAAGAGGGCTTCCGGGTTGAAGGTCTCGAGCTGGACGCCCTCTTCCTTGACCACCGACACGTCCTCGCCGCGCGCCTGCCGGTCGGCCTCGTCCTGGGAGCGGGCGATGTTGAGCGTGACCTGGACAATGACCTCCGGATGGAGGGCGATGCGGACGGGCTGGAGCCCCAGCGTCTTGATCGGCCGGTCGAGGACGACCTGGCGCCGGTCGAGAGAGAAGCCGCCGGCCGTCACGACCTCCGCGATGTCGCGGGGGGTCACCGAGCCGTAGAGCTGGCCGGTATCGCCCGCCTGCCGGATGGCGAGGAAGCTCTTGCCCTCGAGCTTGCCGGCGACAGCCTCGGCTTCCTTCTTGAGCTCGAGGTTGCGCGCCTCGAGCTGCGCCCGGTCCTTCTCGAAGCGGGCGAGGTTGTCCGGCGTGGCGCGCAGAGCCTTCTTCTGCGGCAGCAGGAAATTGCGTGCGTAGCCGTCCTTGACGTTGACCACATCGCCCATCTGTCCGAGGCGGCCGATGCGTTCCAGAAGAATGATCTGCATGGGGTTGCTCCAGGTGCTGCAAGTTACGAGGTTCAGGTGGTTGGTGGCGGTGGCGCTCCGAAGCGCTGCCTCAGCTTGAAGGCCGGCTCCAGCATGCCGCCCAGCATCAGGGCGAAGGCAACGTAGGGCCCGAACAGGATTAGCCCGGCATAGACCAGCCAGAGCAGCCACGGCGCACGGCCGCGCGCAATGAAGTGCATCAGGGCGAGGCCGGCGAGCAGATAGGCGAGCAACAGCGCGCCGGAGAAGCTCGTCCCCACGACGCCGACGAGTCCGGGCGCGAACGAAGCGGCGAGCGCAGCGGCCACCAGGAAGGGAAAAAACGCCGGGTAGGCGAGCGCCGCCAGGTCGGGCCAGTCGCGCCCGAACTGCCCCGAGGCCCGCGCGATGCGGCCGGCAATGTAGAGATTGACCGTGAACACGGCGAGCCAGTAGGCGGCCAGTGCGCCGGGCAACACGTTGGTGAAGTACTCGGCCAGGCCCTCGATCTGCGGGTCGCTCAACGGCTTCATGCCGAGATCGGCCGCCGTGCGCTCAGAGACGCGGCGGAGAAACTCCGCCATCGGTGCGCGCAGGATGTCGTAGCTGCCGCCGATGAGCGGCAGGACCAGCACCGGCAATGCGCCGCCATAGAGCGATATGGCGGCGAGCAGGCGGCCGGCCGGATACCACTCGCTCTGGGCGGGCTCGCGCGGCGAAGGCCGGCTCAGATAGGCCAGATAGGAGGCGAGCACCACGGGCAAACCCAGAGCCAGGAAATAGCCGATCGCAAACGAGGCGCTGGTGGCGAAGCCCATCATCAGCGTGCCGACGGTCGCGCCGGCAATGGCCGGCAGCCAGCCCCAACCGAGGCCGGCCAGCAATGAGGGAAGTGGCGTGAGCAGCAGCAGGAGGGTGCTGAGCAGCGGCGAGCCGCGGGCCGCCGAATAGCACAGCACCGCCGATGCCAACCCCGAGCCGAGCCCGATCAGGAAACCCATAGGCATGTGCAAGCTGTCCCGCCGTAGCGGTTAGAGACGGCCTCACCGAGGCTCCGCCATCCCAACCATGCGCCATCGGAATGCCGGGCCTCATGCCCGGCATCCGCTATTTGATCACGTAGGGCAGAAGCCCGATGAAACGTGCCCGCTTGATGGCGCGGGCCAGCTCGCGCTGCTTCTTGGCCGAGACGGCCGTGATGCGGCTCGGCACGATCTTGCCCCGCTCGGACACGTAGCGGCTCAGCAGCCGGCCGTCCTTGTAGTCGATCTTGGGTGCCTTATCCCCGGAGAAGGGGCAGGTCTTGCGGCGGCGATGGAACGGCCGGCGCGCTGGGGTGGTGGCTACCTCGGCCATGGCTCAGCTCTCCTCGGACGGGGTATCTGTTGGCGCATCGGGGCTGCGCGGCGGGCGGGGCGGTCGCGGCGGCTTGTCGCCGTCGCCGCCTCCCTCGCGGTCCCGGCTGCGAAATCCGCCTCCACCTCCGCCCCCACGGAACCCACCGCCACCGCGATCGCCGCCGCCACGGAAGCCGCCACGGTCGCCGCCGCGGAAGCCGCCGCGATCGCCGCGGAACCCGCCACGGTCGCCATCGCGCCGGTCGTCACGATCGCTCTTGCGCATTTGTATGGAGGGCTCCGTCTCATGCTCCTCGACGCGAACCGTAATAAACCGGATCACGTCGGGGGAGAGGCCCATGCGCCGCTCCATCTCCGCGATGGCGGCGGGCGACGCGTCGATGTTCATAAGGGAATAATGTGCCTTGCGGTTCTTCTTCATCTTGAAGGCGAGGGTCTTGAGGCCCCAGTACTCGGTCTTGGCGACCTTGCCGCCACCTTCCTCGATGGTCTGGGCGTATTCCTTCGCAAGCCCCTCGACCTGGGCCTGCGAGATATCCTGGCGCGCCAGGAACACGTGCTCGTAAAGCGGCATGGGAACGCCTTTCCTCTCCGTTCGATCCGATCCGGCGCAAAGCCCCTTTTGGGCCCGGCGCAAGCTGAGCTGCGGCGGAAAGGCCCAAAGGACCCGAAAGAGCGAAGACACCGGGAGCCGGGCACTTGCCCTGCCGCCCTCGTTGAGATCGAGAGCGGCCTCCCGTTCAGCCTCCAACCGGAGCGGGTGACGGCGCGACTTATACGCACTTTGGCCTGGAATACAACCCCGCGCGGCCGCTTGACAGGGGTCGCACGGCTCGTGTCTCTAGCCTCCAACCTTCGAGGTGCAACCCGAGTGATCCCATGGCCGTAGCGTTCGTTTTTCCGGGGCAGGGCAGCCAGGCGGTCGGCATGGGGGCCGAGCTCGCAAGGACGCATGCCGCGGCCCGCGCCACCTTCGAGGAGGTCGACGCCGCGCTAGGGCAAACGCTGTCCGAGATCATGTTCAACGGGCCGCTGGAGACCCTGACCCTGACGCAGAATGCGCAGCCGGCGCTGATGGCGGTCTCGCTGGCCGTCATGCGCGTGCTGGAGCGGGAGAAGGGGCTGCGGCTCAGCGAACGCGTGAAATACGTGGCCGGCCACTCGCTGGGCGAGTACTCCGCGCTCGCCGCCGCCGGCGCGCTCTCGGTGACGGACGCCGCGCGGCTCTTGCGCACCCGCGGGCAGGCGATGCAGGCGGCCGTGCCCGTAGGGCAGGGGGCGATGGCCGCGCTGCTGGGCGTCGGCAAGGACGCCGGCGAGAAGCTCGCCGCGGCAGCCGCGCAAGGCGAGGTCTGCCAGCTCGCCAACGACAACGAGCCGACCCAGGTCGTCATCTCCGGCGCCAAGACGGCGATCGACCGCGCGGCCCCGCTCGCCAACACCTACGGCGTGCGCCGCTTCATGCTGCTCAACGTCTCCGCTCCCTTCCATTGCGCGCTGATGCAGCCGGCCGCCGACGTCATGGCCGAGGCACTGGCGAAGGTGGACATGAAGAGGCCGGCCGTGCCGCTGATCGCCAACGTGCTTGCCGCCCCCATCTCCGACCCCGTCGAGATCAAGAAGCGGCTCGTCGAGCAGGTCACCGGCACCGTGCGCTGGCGCGAGTGCGTCGCGGCCATGGTGGCCGATGGCGTCACCGAGATCTACGAGATCGGCTCCGGCAAAGTGTTGGCCGGCCTTGCCAAGCGCATTGCGCCGACACTCAATGCCACTTCGCTAGGTGCGCCGCAGGACATCGAGGCGGCGCTGCCCATGCTGATGCCTCACGCACGATAGGGGACGGACGCCCATGTTCGAGCTCAACGACAAGACCGCGCTCGTCACCGGGGCCACGGGGGGCATCGGCGGAGCCATCGCGCGCGCCTTGCACAAGCAGGGCGCAACCGTTGCCGTATCCGGCCGCCAGACCGACAAGCTCGACAGGCTGGCGTCCGAGCTCGGCGCCGGTGTTCATGTGCTTCCCTGCGACCTCGGCAACAAGGCGCAGGTCGCCAAGCTCGTCGGCGAGGCGATCGCCAAGCTCGGGCGCCTCGACATCCTGGTCAACAACGCCGGGCTCACCAAGGACAACCTGTTCATGGTGATGAAGGACGAGCAGTGGGACGAGGTGATCGCCGTCAATCTCACGGCGACGTTCATGCTCATGCGCGCGGCCTCGCTCGCCATGATGCGCGCCAAGACCGGGTATGGGCGCATCATCAACATATCGTCGGTGAGCGGCATCATCGGCAATCCGGGCCAAGGCAACTATGCAGCGTCCAAGGCTGGCATCATCGGCATGTCGAAGTCGCTGGCGCGCGAGGTGGCCTCGCGCGGCATCACGGTCAACTGCATCGCGCCGGGCTTCATCTCCACGCCCATGACGGACGCCCTCAACGAGAAGCAAACGGCAACGATCAAGGAGGCGATCCCTGCTCGGAGGTTCGGCACGCCCGATGATGTCGCCGCCGCGACCGTCTACCTGGCGGCGCCGGAGGCCGGCTACATGACCGGGCAGACGCTGCACGTGAACGGCGGCATGATAATGATTTGAAGGCCTTAAAGACCCTCGCAAGTGGCCGGGAAAAGGTCCCTTTGGGCCGCTGGTCAAGCCCAATGAAGTATGTTAACGAGCCCACTGATTTGCGCGTTCACCTTGGGGAGTGCGCGTCGGCGGGCTTGGCTGCGCGGGCCTCGCAATGGCGGCTCATAACGCTCCGGGCCTGGCCGCAACGGTTTCGATGCACAGCTAGATCAGGAAAGAGCCGAGGGATAAACCGATGAGCGACGTCGCACAGCGCGTGAAGAAAATCGTTGTCGAGCACCTTGGGGTCGAAGCCGACAAGGTGACCGACAACGCAAGCTTCATCGACGATCTCGGCGCCGACAGCCTGGACACGGTCGAATTGGTGATGGCCTTCGAGGAAGAGTTCGGCTGTGAGATTCCCGACGATGCCGCCGAGCAGATTCAAACCGTCGGCGACGCCGTCAAATTTCTCGAAAAGAATGCGAGCGCGGCTTGACGCCCTGGAGGCGGCGGGCTGGTCTCGGGCTGCACGCGTGAGCTTCCCCTGCCCCGCGGGCGCAGCGGTCGAGCGGCGCCAGCCGTTGCGTGGATAGTACGGCTCAGGATCAAACATGGCGGAACGCATCGTCATCACCGGGCTCGGCCTCGTCACGCCGCTCGGATGTGGTGTCGAGGCGAGCTGGTCGCGGCTGATCGCCGGCAAGAGCGGAGCGCGCCGCATCGAGGAATTCGAGGTCGACGACCTCTCCTGCCAGATCGGCTGCTTCGTGCCGCGCGGCTCCCTTGCCGAGGGCAAGTTCAATGCCGACGATTGGATGGAGCCCAAGGAGCAGCGCAAGGTCGACGACTTCATCATCTACAGCATGGCGGCAGCCACGCAGGCGCTCGAGGATGCCGGTTGGAAGGCCGACACCAAAGAGAAGCAGGAGCGAACGGGCGTCCTCATCGGCTCCGGCATCGGCGGTCTCTCGGGCATCGCCGACACGTCGCTGCTGCTGAAAGAAAAGGGGCCGCGGCGGGTGAGCCCGTTCTTCATCCCCGGTCGTCTCATCAATCTGGCTTCCGGCTACGTTTCCATCCGGCATGACCTGAAGGGCCCCAACCACGCCGTGGTCACGGCCTGCTCGACCGGGGCCCATGCGATTGGCGACGCGGCGCGGCTGATTGCGCTCGACGATGCCGATGTGATGGTGGCGGGTGGCGCCGAGAGCCCGATCTGCCGCATCGCCGTTGCCGGCTTTGCCGCCTGCCGCGCGCTTTCCACCAACTTCAACGACCAGCCGCAGAAGGCCTCCCGGCCCTACGACAAGGACCGCGACGGGTTCGTGATGGGGGAGGGCGCGGGCGTCGTGGTGCTGGAATCTCTCGAGCACGCCAAGGCGCGCGGGGCGCGCGTCTACGCCGAGGTCATCGGCTATGGCCTCTCGGGCGACGCCTATCACATCACGGCGCCGGCCCAGGACGGCGATGGCGCCTATCGCTGCATGCAGATGGCGCTGAAGCGCGCTGGCCTGCAACCGAGCGACATCAACTATGTCAATGCGCACGGCACCTCGACGCCAATGGGGGACGAGATCGAGCTGGCCGCCGTGGAGCGGCTGTTCGGCAACGCGGCGGGCAAGCTCGCCATGTCGTCGACCAAGTCGGCTACCGGACATCTGCTGGGGGCGGCCGGCGCCGTGGAGGCGATCTACTGCACCCTCGCCATGCGGGACAATATCGCGCCGCCGACGCTCAACCTCGACAACCCGTCGGTCGAGACCGCGGTCGACCTGGTGCCGCACAAGGCGAAAAAACGCGAAATCAACATCGCCCTGTCGAACTCGTTCGGCTTCGGCGGCACCAACGCCAGCCTCGTCCTGCGCCGCATGTCGGCTTAGCCACACCCGGCGCTCCACCATCTGCACGCTTGCGTCCCAATCCCGCTTTCGCCACATTTCGCACTAGGGTCGGCAAGGGAATCATTGCCGGTACAATGGCGTGCTGGGACTCAAACGGGGGCACGAGGCGCGCCTATCGGGAGCGGAGAATGAGAAGCCGCGGGCCGGCGAACCACCGCGCAGATCCATATACAAGCCGCACCTCGGGGTCGCTCGCGCGCAGCCCGGCCGAGCGGCTGGAGCCGACGCGCCCGCCCACCAGGCCGCGCCGCCTCCGGCTGGAGGGGGAGGTCCGCCATTCCAATCCGGCTCTCCGCGTGGTGAGCGGCCTCTTCACCCTCGTCCTGTTGCTCATGCTGCTGGCCGGCGGCATCGCCTTCCTGTTCGACAGCCAGATCGACGCGCCGGGCCCCCTCGAACGGGCCAGGGTGGTGGTCATCCCCAAGGGCGAAGGCGCCCATGAGATTGCCGCGCGCCTCGAGCGCGAAGGCATGGTCGGCGATCGCCGGCTGTTCATCGCCGGATATCTGTGGACGAGGTTTGCCATTTGGATGGAGGGCGGCAAGCCGGTCCAGCTCAAGGCCGGCGAATACGAGATCAAGCAGAACACCAGCATCCGCCAGCTGGTCGACGTTCTCTCCGATGGCAAGACCGTGTCCTACCGCATCACGATCCCGGAAGGCCTCACCAGCCAGCAGATCGTCCAGCGGCTGAAGGCGGACCAGAACCTGTCGGGCGAGATCACGGACGCACCGGCGGAGGGCACGCTGCTGCCCGATACCTTCATCGTGCCGCGCGGCGCCTCGCGCCAGGCCGTCGTCGACACCATGGCGGCCGAGCAGCGCAAACTGGTCGAGAAGGCCTGGGCCCAGCGCCGCAAGGACCTTCCCCTCAAGAGGCCCGAGGATGCCATCATCCTGGCGTCGATCGTGGAGAAGGAGACCGGGCGCAACGACGAGCGCGGGCGCGTTGCCGCGGTGTTCGTCAACCGCCTCAGGCAGAACATGCGCCTGCAGTCGGACCCCACCATCGTCTACGGCCTGCTCGGCGGCCAGGCGGTGTGGAGCCGCCCGATTCTGAAGACCGAGATCGCGCAGAAGACCTCGCACAACACCTATCAAATCGACGGGCTGCCGCCGACGCCGATCTGCAACCCGGGGCGCGCCGCCATCGAGGCCGTGCTCAATCCCGCCGACACCAAGGAGCTCTACTTCGTCGCCGACGGGGCGGGCGGCCACATATTTGCCGAGACGCTGAAAGACCACAACGCCAACGTGCTCAAGTGGCGCGCGGTGGAGAAGGAGATCAAGGCGAAAGCCGAAGCGAAGGCAGCAGCCACTGCCGCGCCGGGCACAGGCGATACGCCGACGACCGCCGCCACGCCTGCGGCGCCAGCGACGAAGACGAGGGCCGTCGTCCACACGGCCCCGCCGCCCAAAGGCCAGCCGCCCACCCAGGCCAAGGGCACGGATGCCAAGGGCCAGCAGCAGCCGGCTGCAGCGGCGCAGGTCGGTAGCGAAACCAAGGCCAAGCCCTGAGGGGCGGGCCGTCCCGGGCCGGTTGCCTCGCGTTTTCTTGTTGCTCCGTCGAACTGCGACTAGAGTTTGCGGCGCTCACGCTAGCCGAATCGGCCGCACGCTTGAAAACGCTGCCATGACCACCAAGAGCATGACCGGATTTGCGCGCGCCGACGGCTCGACCGGGCCGATCGCCTGGCACTGGGAGCTGCGCTCGGTGAATGGCCGGGGCCTCGATCTGCGCCTGCGCCTGCCGCCGGGTTTCGAAGGCCTGGAGCCCCGCATCCGCGAGACGGTGGGCAAGCGCATCAGCCGCGGCAGCCTGGCCGTCAACCTCAACGTCAAGCGCGGTGACGGCGCCACGCAGATCCAGCTCAACGAGGCCGCGCTCGGCCAAGTGCTGGATGCGCTGGAGCGCCTGAGAAAGACCACGGGGGCCGCGCCGCCGCAGGCCGAGGCCTTGCTCGGCATCAAGGGCGTGCTCGAGGTGGTCGAGAAGGAGGAAAGCGAGGAGGAGCTGCAGGCGCGCGCAGAAGCCATGTTGACCGGCCTCGGCGAGGCGCTGGATGCGATGGTGCGCGCCCGCGAGACCGAGGGCGGCCGCCTGCGCACCATCATCCTCGATCAGCTTGCCGCCATCGAGCGCCTGGTGTCGGCGATTGCGACCGCGCCGGCCCGCACGCCGGAGGCGATCCGCCGGCGGTTGACGGAGCAGCTGGCGCGCCTGCTCGACACGGGGACCAGCCTCGACGAAAACCGGCTCTATCAGGAGGCCGCCATGCTGGCGACGCGCGCCGACGTCGAGGAGGAGCTGCAACGCCTGGGCGCGCACGTCGCTGCGGCGCGCGAGCTGCTCGACTCCGGCGAGCCCGCAGGGCGGCGGCTCGATTTCCTGGCCCAGGAATTCAACCGCGAGGCCAACACGCTATGCTCCAAGGCCAGCGACCCGGAGATGACGCGGGCGGGGCTCGAGCTCAAAGCCGTCATCGACCAGATGCGCGAGCAGGTGCAGAACATTGAGTAACATCACGGCTCAGGAACCTGTGCGGATTGCGCGGCGCGGGCTGCTGCTGGTGCTGTCCTCGCCCTCGGGCGCGGGCAAGACCACGCTGTCGCGGCGGCTGCTGGCGGCCGACCCCAACCTGCGCATGTCGGTGTCCGTGACGACGCGCAAGCCGCGGCGCGACGAGGTCGACGGCAAAGACTATGCATTCATCGACAAGGCCGAGTTCGATCGGCTCCAGGCCGCGAGCGACCTGCTCGAGTATGCCCAGGTGCACGGCAACTGCTACGGCACGCCAAAAGCACCCGTGGTGGCCGCGATTGCGGCCGGCGAGGACATGCTGTTCGACATCGACTGGCAAGGGGCGCGACAGCTCAAGGAGAAGATGGGCGAGGACGTCGTCGCCGTTTTCATTCTTCCGCCGGACGGCAAGGCGCTGGAGCGCCGGCTCAAGACGCGCAATCAGGATGACGCCGAGGTGATGGCGCGGCGCATGGCGGCGGCCGCAGCGGAGATCGAGCATTGGGCCGAATACGACTACGTGGTCGTCAATGCCGATCTCGACGCGAGCGTGGCAGGGCTGTGCGCCATTCTCGAGGCGGAGCGGCTGAAGCGCGCGCGCCAAACCGGCCTCGACGCCTTCGTGCGCCGCGTGCTGGCGAGCCTTTAGCCTCGGCGGGGTCAGACCCCTCGCCTCTCGCCTGCTCTCGTCTCGAAACGCGTCCCGCGAGGGGTCTGGTCCGGTCCCCTCTCCGACCTCTATCGCGGCAGCCGTTCCAGCACATAGGCGAGGCGGGCGAAGTCGCGCACGGTCAGGGCCTCGCCGCGCAGCGTGGGGGCAATGCCGGCGGCGGCGAGCAGGGCCTCGGGATCGGTGGTGAGCGGCTTCAGGCTCTGGCGCAGCATCTTGCGCCGCTGGCCGAAGGCCGCCGCCGTGACGGCGCCGAGCGATCTGACCGAGCATTCCGGCGACGGGCGTTCGATCGGCTCCAGGCCGCGAGCGACCTGCTCGAGTATGCCCAGGTGCACGGCAACTGCTACGGC
>DATEVP010000558.1:0-3345 GCA_035258465.1 Hyphomicrobiaceae bacterium | reverse complement strand
ACTCGTAGCTGATCGAGAACTCAACGTCGCAGCCGCCTGGGGCCTCGGCAAAGCTCCAATGGTTCTCGATGCGGCGGAAGGGGCCGCTCGGGTATTCCGGCACGCTGCCCGCGTGCACCAGGAGCAGCGACGGGTCGACCGTCACGCGGCTGGTGAAGGTCTCGCGGATCGCCTTGTAGCCGACCGTCATGTCGGCGATCAGCACCTCCTTGTCGCCGGCCCGCTCGCGCTTGCGCACAGCCAGCGCCTCGCACAGCGGCAGGAATTGCGGATACGTCTCCACGTCGGCCACGAGATCGAACATCTGCCGCGGGGTGAAAGCGACGCGCCGGGTGGTGCGAAAGGAATGCATCCGGCGAAATCAGCCGCTTGCTGCCAGCCGCGCCGCCCTGAGGCGGGCGAAGTCCGCGCCGGCGTGGTAGGAGGAGCGCGTCAGCGGGCTCGCGGAGACGAGCAGGAAGCCCTTCGCCTGCGCCGTGCGCTCCAGCGCCTTGAACTCGTCGGGCGGCACGAACCGCTTGACCTCGGCGTGCTTGCGCGTGGGTTGCAGGTACTGGCCGATGGTGAGGAAATCGACTGCCGCCGCGCGCAGGTCGTCCATCACTTGGCAAATCTCGTCGCGCTCCTCGCCGAGGCCCACCATCAGCCCTGACTTGGTGAACATCGACGGCGCCAGCTCCTTCACCTGCTGCAGCAATCTCAGCGAGGCAAAGTAGCGCGCGCCGGGGCGGATCTTGAGATAGAGCCCGGGCACCGTCTCGAGGTTGTGGTTGTAGATGTCGGGCCGGGCCTCGACCACCGTTTCGACCGCGCCGTCCTTGCGCAAAAAGTCGGGGGTGAGCACCTCGATGGTGGTGGCCGGCGTGCGCGCGCGGATGGCGCGGATGGTGCGGGCGAAATGCTCAGCACCCCCGTCGTCGAGATCGTCGCGGTCGACCGAGGTGATGACGACATGGTCGAGCGCCAATTTCGCGACCGCCGCGGCCACGTTCTCGGGCTCCTTGGGATCGAGCGGGCCCGGCAGCCCGGTCGCCACGTTGCAGAAGGCGCAGGCGCGCGTGCAGGTGTCGCCCATGATCATCATGGTGGCGTGGCGCTGCGCCCAGCACTCGCCGATGTTGGGGCAGGCCGCCTCCTCGCACACCGTGACGAGGCCGTGCTCGCGCAGGATTTTGCGCGTCTCCCCGTACTGGGGCGAGGCAGCCGGCACGCGCACGCGGATCCAGTCCGGCTTGCGCAGCACCGGCGTGTCGGGCTTGCGGGCCTTCTCCGGATGGCGCGGCGGGCGGTTGTCGAGGATCGTGACCATGGGCTCTTAGCGTGCCGGGCTTCCGGCTCGACCTCGGGTATGGCTCCCCGGGCAGCCGAAATCAAGGCTGCGCCTCCAGGGCCGCCTTATGATGCTTCAGCCGCCGGTGGCAAAGCTCGGGGCCGAGGCTAGCGCCGGATCGTCGCCACGCCCGTCAAGCCGTCGTTGCGGGTCCATTGCACGTTGCGGCCTTCCTGGCGCAGCGTGAAACAATAAGCCTTGCCGCCGAGCCAGGTGTTCCACCGCTGGCAGAGCTTGTTGGCGACCACCCACCACACACCCCGGTCTTGCGTGGAGCCGGTATAGTAGGCGAGATCGGCCGTTTTGGCGTGCATGGTGCCATTGTGGCGGAAATTGATCGGCAAGCCGCCCAGAGGCGTCTCGAGGCTCACCGTCTTGCCGGCGACGGCTTTGCGCAACGCGTCTCCTGCCAGATGCTGCTCGTCACCCACCGCAGGACCACAGACAGCCAACGCCGAAACCAAAAAGATTACGCCCACCCGCATGGTTTGCTTCCCTCGTTCGAATTGTCGTGGTGATCCCCCACCCGACGGGCCTTTTCCAGGCCGATCGTGACGACTATGTGGCACTGCAACATAAAAGGCGAGCCTGGCCTGAGCCGCTTGGTTAAGTGCCGACTTTCACGACGACCTGGGCCGCAGCAATGCAAGCGCAAGGCCATATGCGGCTGCCGCGATGTAGATAGCTTTCTCAATCCCCGCGGCGGGAAACCCCGACCTGATGGTGAAGAAGGCGGCAATACACCACAGCCCGGTCAGCGCGAGCGTAATGGGCCACAATCTCGGCGTGCGCAGCGGATGGGCCCACGGCAGGGGCACGAATGTCAGCGCGACGCACGTCCCGACAACCAGCGCCGTCAACCACACCGGCATCTGGAAGGCGAAAACATAGAAGGCCACGATATTCCAGATGGCCGGAAAGCCGACGAAGCAATAGTCGTCGGTCTTGCTTTGCGTGTCGGAGAAATGGAAGAGCGAGGAGAGCAGAACCAGGCTCGCCAGAAGCAGCCCGAATGGGCCCTGCAGATACCCGGCCTGGATCAGCGCCAGTGCCGGCACGAAGACGTAGGTGGCATAGTCGATCACGAGATCGAGGCGCTCGCCGGAGAAACGGGGCAATCGCTCGACGACATTGGCCATGCGAGCAAAGGTCCCATCGATACCGTCGATGAGAAGGGCAAGGCCGAGCCAGGCAAACACCTGCTCCCAGGCCCCATGAATCACGGCGAGCGTAGCGAAGAGGGCGCAGACCGAGCCCAATGCGGTGAAGACATGAACCAGGGCCGCTTGCCAAGCCAAGCGCATCCGGTCAACCCATTCCGCGACCTGTCCGGCAAATGCAAAGGAGCGCCGCAGCGCTCCTCATTATGCGACCATCATGCCGCCACGAACAGAGCCCGCTCAGAAGCGGTGCTTGATCGTGCCGCGGATCTGCACGTCGCTCGGCTCCGTCTTGCTCTCGGGCAAGCCCTTCTGCTGCTCCGTCGCCCCGTAGAGCAATTCCAGGCCGAAATCGAGCTTTGGCAATACGCCGACCTTGCCGAGGCCGGGGATGCGCACTTCCGTGCCCGAACCCTTGCCGAGACTCATCTCGGGCACCGTCAACGACAGACCCTTGCCCGACTTGAGCGCCCCAGGGTCGATAGCCGGTTTTGTCGCCTCCAAGCTCGGCGCAGGCGACGCCGCGGGCTCCTGGGAGCCCCCGACCGTGCTCTCCTGGAACGCAAGCGCCGGCTGGGCCAAGAAGGCCAGCACAACTCCTGTCAGAAGCAGGCGCATTGGTTTGCTCATATTTACCCCGCCGGTCCCCACTGTTACCCGACGCCACTGGTACACTTGGAACGGGTATACAGCATTACAAGAGTGACGACATAGGGGTTAAGGGCTGGCGAACATTTCCCTGGAATTGTGTGCCCCTATGGCCATGTTGCGCTGACGCCACACCCCTCAAAAGCAGGAAGCCGCCACGAGGGCGGCTTCCCATAAGACTTGTGTCGGCCAGATCAGAACTTGATG
>DATEVP010000557.1:0-3752 GCA_035258465.1 Hyphomicrobiaceae bacterium | reverse complement strand
GGTGAGAGCCCTGCCATCGATACGACCGGCCAGATGGATCGAGAGGTTTCGGCCAGATTCCTGGCGATCGTCCGAGACCTGGTTTGGGAGCTGCACCCCCACCTGCGGCGCTCGACGCCAGTCGGGCTGGACAGCGACTTCGACAGGGAGCTGGCGCTCGACAGCCTGGGGCGCGCAGAGCTGATCCTGCGCCTGGACAAGGCATTCAAGGTACGATTGCCCGATCACTTGCTGAGCGAGGCCGATACGCCGCGCGAGCTGCTGACGGCGGTGCTTGCGGCAGGTCCGGATCGGCGGGCGATGCTCAAGAGCGCTGCTGTCGCCGCGGTTGCGCTGCCTGAGATTGCGGCGCCATCGTCGGCCGAGACCCTCATCGACGTCCTCCAACATCACGTCCATGCGCATGGCAAACGGCTGCACCTGCGCATCTGGCATGGGGAAGGCGCTGAAACCTGCCTCACGTACGATGATCTGCATGAGGCCTCCTGCAGCATCGCGTCGGGCTTGCTCGAGCGCGGTCTCGCCGCAGGCGACCGAGTCGCCATCATGCTGCCGACGGACGCGACATTCTTCGAAGCATTCTTTGGCGTCCTCTACGCGGGCGGCGTTCCGGTTCCCGTCTATCCCCCCTTCCGGCGCGCCCAGGTCGAGGAGCATCTGCGGCGCCAGGCCGGCATTCTGCGCAATGCCGAGGCCAGCTTTCTGGTTGTGACACCTGAGCTGCGCAATGTCGGGTCCCTGCTGGTTGGGCTGACGGAGGACCTGCGGCATGTCGAAACCGTTGACGGCCTCAAACAAGCAGGGAGCATCGACCATCCGGTCCCGGCGGGTCCGCAGACGGTGGCGCTCATGCAGTACACCTCGGGCAGCACGGGCGATCCAAAGGGCGTCGTCCTTACGCATGCCAATCTCCTCGCCAACATCCGCGCCATGGGCGAGGTTCTCGAAGCCGGGTCTTCCGACGTCTTCGTCAGCTGGCTGCCGCTCTACCACGACATGGGATTGATCGGTGCCTGGCTCGGCTCGCTGTATTACGGAGCGCTGGCCGTCATCATGCCGCCGCTGGCGTTTCTTGCGGACCCGGGGCGATGGCTGCGTGCGATTGGCCAGCATCGCGCCACCCTCTCGGCGGCGCCCAATTTCGCCTTCGAGCTCTGCTGCAAGAACGTGCGCGACGAGGACGTGCCGGGCCTCGATCTCAGCTCGCTCAAGATGATCGTCAACGGTGCGGAGCCGGTGAGCCCGTCCACCATCGCACGCTTCACCGAGCGGTTTGGAAAGTACGGCTTCCGTCCGGAGATGATGGGCCCTGTCTACGGGCGGGCGGAGAACTCCGTCGGGCTGGCCTTTCCACCGCTCGGCCGTGCCCCGATCATCGACCGCGTCGAGCGCACGGCACTGTCCCGCGACGGCCTGGCGGTGCCTGCGCCGCCCACCGACCACACGGCGCTCGAATTCGTGGCCTGCGGCCAGCCGATTCCGCGACACGAGGTGCGCATCGTGGACGAATCCGGGCGCGAGGTTGCCGAGCGAACGGAGGGACGCCTGCAATTCAAAGGTCCATCGGCGACCAAGGGCTATTTTCGCAACGACGAGAAGAACCGCACGCTGTTTGATGGGGAGTGGCTGGAAACCGGCGATCGTGCCTACGTGGCGAAAGGCGATATCCACATCACCGGTCGCATCAAGGACATGATCATCAAGGCCGGCCGGCACATCTATCCGCACGAAATCGAGGAGCTGGTAGGCGGCATCGAAGGCGTACGCAAAGGCTGCGTCGTCGCATTTCCAACCATGGGCGAAGGCAGCGGCACGGAGCGCTTGGTGCTGCTGGTCGAGACCCGCATCACGGACGCTGCTGCCAGCCAAGCGCTCAAGCAGAAGATCGGTGAAACCTGCGCCACGGTGCTCGACGTGCCGCCCGACATCATCGAGCTGGTTCCGCCGCGGACCGTGCCGAAGACGTCGAGTGGCAAGATCCGGCGTTCGGCCGCTCGTGCCCTCTACGAGAGCGGCCTGCCGACACGACGCGAACGCAGCCTCTGGTGGCAAGTGGCGTGGCTGACGATTTCCGGTCTCGGCAACCGTGTCCGCCGTGTCCGGCGCTGGCTCTTGGAATTGAGCTACGCTGTGTATTGGTGGCTGCTGCTCGTCATGATGGCCTCTCTTGTCTGGCCGACGGTTGTCGCTTTGCCCCGCCTGCAATGGCGCCATCGGCTGATCCGCACGGCGGCGCGTGGGTTCCTTTGGGCAACAGGCGCATCACCACGGGTGGAGGCGGAGGCCGAACTTCCCGGCGCCAGCGTCATGATTGTCGCAAATCACGCCAGCTATCTCGATTCCCTCGTCATTGCGGCCGTCATTCCGGGCCCGCTATCCTTCGTCGCGAAAGAGGAATTGGCGCGCCAACGGGTTGCAGGGCCGTTCCTGCGGCGCATCGGGACCTTGTTCGTGCGCCGCATCGATGCCAAGGGCGGCGTGGAGGACACCCAGCACCAGCTGGAGGCGGCGCGGCGCGCCGGGGCGCGCATCGTCTCCTTCCCGGAGGGCACGCTGACCCGCCGGCCGGGCCTCCTCGGCTTCCATCTCGGCGCCTTCCTGGTTGCTGCGCAGGCTGGCATCCCGGTTCTGCCGGTGACGGTGCGCGGCACGCGCTCGATCCTGCGCGGGGACCAATGGTTCCCGCGACGCGGCGAGATCGTCGTGCACCTCAGTAGGGCCGTGCTACCGCAAGGGAGCGACTTTGCCGCAGCCGTTCAGTTGAGAGATCGGGTACGAGCCGCGATGCTCGAACACTATGGCGAGCCTGATCTTGCCCGTGAACAGATATCGTTGGAGGCCGTGTGATCGGGCTGTAAGCAAGGGCGTCTGCAGCGCGCTCGAGACAACCTCGCGTTCCCTCATTTGGGCTCCCGCAAGGGCAGCAGGATGACGATCCCCACGAGTAAGAAAACGAGAATGGTGGACATTCCGGCACGCTGCGATCGGAAGAAGTCAGTCGCAAGGCCCAATACGAGGGGGCCGGCGAACAGCGTTGCCTTGCCGGCGAGCTCATAGAGCCCGAAGGCCTGCGTTTCCATCCCCGTCGGCGCGAGCCTGGCCATGAGAGCACGGCCCGCGGCCTGCGCCGGTCCTACGAATATGCCGAGCAGGCAGCCCAAGGCGAAGAACAGTGGCTTGCTTTCAACGACCACCACACTGAGCCCCAGTACGCTCAGGGCGCAGAGCGCGATCACAATGGTCTTCTTCGACCCGATGAGGTCGTCGACCCAGGCGAAGGCTGCTGCGCCGAGGCCCGCGGTCACATTGAGGGCGATGCCGAAATACAGGACCTCCTCGAAACCCATGCCGAAGGTGCCGGCCGCATAGATGCCTCCGAAGGCAAAGAGCGTATTCAAGCCGTTGGTGAAAAACAGATGCGCCAGCAGGAATCGCGCCATGGCTCTGTTCTGGAGCATTTGCCCCACTGTCCCAAACAAGCTGCGCACACCTGTCTGCACTGCCGCGCGAAGGGACAGGCCGGTGGGAGGACGATCGGGAGTGAACAGAAAGAGAGGGATCGAGAACAGCACGAACCAAAGCGCCACCAGGATGCTGGTCGCCCGCACATGGTCGTAGGACTCGCGCGCAAGCCCGAGGGGTGGTGGGTCGGGGTTGACCAGAACGGTCAGAGAGAGGACCAGAGACAAGAGGCCGCCCGCGTAGCCCAGTGCCCAGCCCCAGCCCGACATGCGGCCGATATAGCCTGGCGG
>DATEVP010000556.1:0-2619 GCA_035258465.1 Hyphomicrobiaceae bacterium | reverse complement strand
GCGTAGAACTTGCCTGGATGCAGGCGCGAGGGGACGAGAAAGTCGCGCGCACCCTCGGGGCTCGAGGCGGTGAGAATGGGGGTCTGGAACTCGAAGAAGCCCGACTCCCGCATGCGCCGCCGGATCGAGGCGATGATCTCGTTCCTGAGCACGATGTTGCGGTGGAGCGTCTCGCGCCGCAGGTCGAGGAAGCGGTATTGCAGGCGCAAGTCCTCCGGATAGTCGGGCTCGCCGAACACCGGGACCGGCAGTTCCTTGGCCGCGGAAAGCACCTCGATGCCGGCGGCGAACACCTCCACCTCGCCGGTCGGCAGCTCGGGGTTGAGCGTGCCCTCGGGGCGCTGGCGCACCTTGCCGTCGACGCGGATCACCCACTCCGAGCGCACCGTCTCGGCCGCCTTGAAGGCTGGGCTGTCGGGATCGGCGACGACCTGGGTCAGGCCGTAGTGGTCGCGCAGGTCGATGAACAGCAGGCCGCCGTGGTCGCGCACGCGATGCACCCAGCCCGAGAGCCGCACTCCCTTGCCGATGTCGCCCGCACGCAGCGCCCCACAGGTGTGGGAGCGATAGGGGTGGATACGCCCTTGCGCAGCCGGACCGGGCACGGCTGCCACGCCCTTGGCATTTTTTCCCGCTTCAGCCATCAGCCTGCCGCCTCGTGAACCAATTGTTCAATCGAATCGCGGAAAAGCACACGCAGTCCGAGCAATGTCAAGATTGGCATCGCGGCCCGCCCGCCATTCCGCCGGCAGCTCGGAAAGGCCCTGCGTTCGCACAACAAAGCCAGGTGTTGCGAACTGGTTACGTGGGTGGGCCGGTGATCGCGTATAACAGAGGCAGCGGGGCCCGCGCGAGGCGCGCGCAGGAGTTTGCACGTGGTTTTGGCTTCGTATCGTCCACACAGCGCGGGCAGGCGCACCCTTTGCGCGCTCGCCGCCGGCCTTGCGGCGTTTCTCGTGCTCGCGGCCACGGACGCGCAAGCCCGTCCCGAGCGCTCGGGAAAGCGCCTCGTCCATAAGGCCCAACCGGCCCCGGAGAAGAAGGTCAAGCGGTCCTGGGGGCCGCTCCTTGCCGTTGTGTCCCTGCGTAAGCAGCGCATCTCGATCTACGGAAGCGAGGGCCTCCTCACGCAGAGCGTCGTCTCCACCGGGCAGAGCGGATTTCCGACGCCGACCGGGGTGTTCAGCGTGATTGCCAAGAGCAGGTACCATCGCTCCAACATCTACAGCGGCGCGCCGATGCCCTTCATGCAGCGCATCACCTGGTCGGGCGTGGCGCTGCACGCCGGCGTGGTGCCCGGCTATCCGGCGTCGCACGGCTGCATCCGGCTCAACCCCAGCTTCGCCACCGAGCTTTGGGGCATGACCAGGATCGGCGCGCGCGTCGTGGTTGCGCCGGACGACCTGGAGGCGCAGGAGCTGGCGCATGCGGCGCTGCCCGTGCCGCTGATGACGCCGGCGCCGGAAAAGGTGGCCGCGAGCCCCGACAACGCGCTCGTGAAGATGGCGCAGGCGAGCGTGGCCGTCAGCGATACCTCTTCGGAGTCAGCCCAGGCCCCGCCCAGGCTGCTCAACCCGTTGGAGCGGGCACAGGCGGCGAAGGTGCGGACAGCAGCGGAGGTAGCCGCCAAGGCCAAGGCGGTGAAAGAGGCGACCCAACTCTCGGCGTCGAAGACGGCGGAAGCCAGCAAAGCCATTGCCGGCCTGCACAAGGCGGAGTTGGCGGCGTCCGCCGCACGCGCCAAGCTGGACGTCGCCGCGAAGGCCGTCGAGAGCGCCAAGACGCCCGAGGCGCTCGAGCGGGCCAAGGCGGCGCAGGCAACCGCCCAGATCGTTGTCGATGAGGCCGAGAAGTCCCTCGCCGAGGCTGCAAGCGAAGAAAGCAGCAAGACCGCCGAGGCTTTCAGCGCGGCAAACGCGGCTTGGGATGCGGAGGATGCCAGCAGCCAGGCGGCAGCGGCCAAGGAGGCGGCCGAGCGCGGCGTGGAGCCGATCTCGATCTTCATCAGCAGGAAGGCCGGCAAAATCTACGTCCGACAGGCGTGGGCGCCCATTTATGAGGCAGCCGTGAGCTTCAAGGAGCCGGAGCTGCCGCTCGGCACCCACCTCTATCTGGCCACCGAGGCGCTGGAGAACGGCAAGGCGTTACGCTGGCTCGCCGTTTCGATGCCGCCCTCGCCGCCGAGCGCGGAGACGCGCCAGCGCGGGCGCCGCGACGAGGGGCCGTCCGCTCCGCCAGTAACTACGGCGTCGCTTCCGCATGTGACGGCCGCCCAGGCCCTCGACCGCGTCGAGCTCCCGGCGGAGACACGCGCCTTCATCGAGGACAAGCTGTGGACGGGTGCGGCGCTGATTGTCTCCGACCAGGGCATCAGCCATGAGACGGGCAAGTACACGGACTTTATTGTGCTGACGCGGTGATTTGCTTCGCACAGCGCGGCCTCACCACCACGGCGGTGGGCAAAGGCGCAAGGGGCCTTCCTTTTGCGCGACAAGTGCCCGACGCCGCGCTATAACGCCCGCGCTCATGCGCCTGATCACGACCACCGAAGACCTCACCCAAGCCTGCAAGCGACTCGCCCGGCACGATTTCGTTGCCGTCGATACCGAGTTCATACGC
>DATEVP010000555.1:0-3030 GCA_035258465.1 Hyphomicrobiaceae bacterium | reverse complement strand
CCTGCGCCAGGCGCTTTTCCGCCTGCGCCGAGCGCTCGGCCAGGACGCTCTCGTCGGCGATGGGGAGGATGTCTCGCTTGCAACGGGCGTGGTCGACTGCGATGTCACCCATTTCGAGGCATTGATCCGCGAGGGCAGCCGCGCGTCACTCGCCGGCGCGGCAGACCTCTATCGAGGCCGATTGCTCGAAGACATGGCGATAACCGAGGAAGCATGGGCGGACTGGGTCGGGAGCGAGCGGCAGCGGCTGGAAGCCCTCGCGCTGGACGCGATGACCCGGCTCGCCGAGCACGAGCTGTCGGACGGCAAGCCCGAGGCAGCGCTGAAAGCCGCGCAGAGGGCGACTGCCCTCAACAACCTGCGCGAGGATGCGCATCGGGCGATCATCCGCGCGCTGGCCGCGGCCGGGCGCAAGGCGGACGCCCTCAAGCACTACGAGGAGGTCGCCGCAGTCTTGAAGCGCGAGCTCGACGTGGAGCCGGACGCGGCGACCGTGGCGGTTGCGGCCGAGCTGCGCAAACCTCAGCCGGCGACGGCGGCAGGTCTCGGGACAGGCGCGTTGTCGCCAGGTGCCCGGATGGAGAACCGGCCCCTGCCTCTCCCCGACCGGCCGTCGATCGCGGTGCTGCCGTTCGCCAACATGAGCGGCAATCCCGAGCAGGAGTACTTCGCCGACGGCATGGTCGATGACATTCTGATGGCGCTGTCGCGCGTGCGCTGGCTGTTCGTGATCGCCCGCCAGTCGAGCTTCATCTACAAGGTCCGGGTCGCCGACGTGCAGCAGATCGGCCGCGAGCTCGGCGTGCGCTACGTGGTCGAGGGCAGCGTGCGCAAGGCCGGCAACCGCGTGCGCATCGTCGCCCAGCTGATCGAGACCGAGACCGGCGCCCATATCTGGGCAGACCGCTACGAGGGCGACCTGCGGGACATCTTCACCCTGCAGGACGAGATCACGGAGCGGATCGTCTCTGCCTTGGAAATGAACGTGCGGGACGCCGAGATCAGGCGCGCGCGCGCCAAGCCCACCGATAGTCTGACCGCCTACGACCTCTACCTGCGCGCGCTGCCGACCTATTTCGGGCAGACCGAGGTCGATTACAGACGCACCCAAGTGTTGTTGGGCAAGGCCCTCGAGGGGAACCCAGAGTATGCCGAGGCACTAGGCACCCTGACCGACAGCGTTGCCGGCGGCACTTTACAGGGCTGGCAAGAGAGCTGGACGCGCGGAGTGGATGAGGCCTGCCGGCTCGCCGGTCGCGCTCTGGCTGCGGGGCCGGACAACAGCACCTGTGTCGTGAGCGCGGCGTTTACCTACGGCGTTCTGTCGTACCGGTTCGAGGAGGCGTTCGAGCTGGCAAATCGGGCGGTCATGCTGCATCCCAATTCCGTGCTCGTACGGCATCGGGCTGCCGCGGTCTACGCCGTCTGCGGCGAGAGCGACAAGGCGATCGCCCAATGCGAGGCTGCCTGCCGCATGAACCCGCTCGACAGCAAGAAGGCGGCCACCGCCACCTTCACAACCCTCTCGTGTGCGCTCTACTTTGCACGCCGCTACGAAGAGTGCATCCACGCTGGCAGGCGTGCGTTGGCATTCGCTCCGCAGTCGAATACCGCCCGCAAGTACGTTGCCGTATCCCTAGCCCAACTTGGCCGCACCGGCGAGGCGCGGGCCGAGATCGCCGAGCTCCTCAAGCACCAGCCCGACGCTTCACTCTCGCTCTTCCAGCTGCATAGTTTCCGCCACAAGTGGATGCACGAGCTGCACCTGGAGGGCCTGCGCAAGGCGGGTTTGCGGGAGAGCTGACGGGCGCCTATGCCGTCAGGCAGCCGCGGCATCGACGCCGAGGTAGGCGTCGAAGGCCGCCCAGAAGCGCTGCCGCACCTCGTCCGCCTCCTGCAGGACCTCGTGGCGCGACTGCGGGATCAGCACGTGGGTGCCGACCTTCAGCCGCAACGCGAACTCCTCGATCGCCGTCGTCGAAACAATCGAGTCCATGCCGGCGGCGAACAGCAGCAGCGGCACCTCCACGCGAAGCGGGTAGTCGGGCGCCGTGAGCCTGGCGACCGAGCGCAGCGCGGCCCTGAGCCAGGCGATGGTGGGGGAGCCCAGGCCAAGCGACGGTGCCGCTTCCAGCACCAGGCGATTGCGATTGTAGCGATCGCGGTCGGTCGTGAGCGGATTGTCCTCGAAGGGCTCCATCTCCATCGGCCGGTCATTGCCCTTGCGCGCGTAGGTCGAGCCGAAGCCGAGGCCGCCCAGGATTTCCGCGTAGGCGCGCGAGGCGGCGTAGGATGCGCCCAGCCGGCTCTCGGCGATGGCGATCATCGGCGCGCTCAGCACCATGCGCGAGAACCACGATCCCGGCAGGGAGGCATTGCGCAGCAGGATGTGCCCGCCCATGGAGTGCGCCATGGCGATGTAGGGCGCCGGGCAGTCGGGCAGCACGATCTCCTGCATGAAATGGGCGAGGTCGCGGTCGAACTCGGCAAACGAGCGCACGTGGCCCTTGCGGGGGTTGGCGAGCAGTCGGGTGGACCCGCCCTGGCCGCGCCAGTCCATGGTGGCGACCGCGAAGCCCCGCCGCCGCAGGTCGGCGACCACCTCGAAGTACTTCTCGATGAACTCTCCCCGGCCCTGGAACAGGCACACCGTCCCTCGCCGCGGCCCGCGCGTCGCATCCCAGCGCGCATGCCTGAGCTGCACCCCGTCGGGCGTCTTGCACATGCCGACGGTGGCCCCGCTCGGGATCGGGTTCTTCGCCAGCGCAACCAGCTCCACCCGCGCCTCCCTCCCTCAACGCTCAGGGCCATGGGTATAGCAGGCGGCGGCGCTGCCAGACAGGTGCCGCGCGGGCGGATGCACAGGGCCGGGCGCAAATGCGGATCTCTCTGGCGACGCGTGGGACGCCCCTCCCCCTCGAGGGGGGAGGACGGAACGCCACGGGGTTAGCTCGCCAGCTCGACGGTTGCAGCGCAGGCCAAACGGCGAGCTAAGGACACCTTCAACAACAACCGCTACGGTTTGTCGGG
>DATEVP010000554.1:0-3412 GCA_035258465.1 Hyphomicrobiaceae bacterium | reverse complement strand
TGCATTGTGCGAACTCCTCCAGACCGGCGGCCCATCCGACGGCAAAGATAGCATCTCATTTGGTCTATTGAACCGGTAGCACATCCGCGGACCGCGCCGCTCCGATCAAGCTTGCGTTTTTTAGTAATGTTACTGGCAGCTTGCGGCAGCACGAACTACCTTTGCGAGTGGGGCTATGGGAGACAGAACGCAGGAATGTGGAGCGTAACGATGACAAGGAAATTGGTTACGGTAGCAGCGGCCGTAGCGGCGCTGGTGCTGTCAGGCACCTTCGAGTCGGCCGATGCGAAAAAGGGCGGCGGGTGGAGCGGCGGCGGCGGCAAATTCTCTGGCGGGTTCACCGGTAGCAAATTCTCCGGTGGCGGCAAGTTCCACGGCTTCCACAGCGGCAAGTTCAATGGTGGCGGGGTTCACCATGGGCACAAGTTCGCCCGAAGCCACCATGGCCACAAATTCTTCCGTAAGCGGCACATCTTCATCGGTGCGCCGGTGGTCTATGGCGCTTACGCCTACGGCGACAGCTGCTATTGGCTGCGGAAGCGAGCGATCTACACCGGCAGCCCCTACTGGTGGGACCGCTACTACGACTGCCTCTACGGCAACGGCTACTACTGAGCCAGATTGGGCAGCGTGAGCTTCCTAGTCTCCCCTGGCCTGCGGCGTCGGCTTTGGCGCTCACCAGCGCAGCTGCGGCATCGCGGCAATCGCCGGCGGCGTGCCCGGAGGGGCGAAGAGTGTGGCAAGCTTCCGGGCGTCGATCTCACCCTCGGCCATGACCGCGTCGTTGTGGATGCCGGCGGCGACGAAGAGACCGTCGACGCCCAGGCCTTGTGCGGCAGCGAGATCGGTGCGCACGGCATCGCCAATTGCAAGAATACGCTGGAGTGCCGGCGTCGCCCCGCGCAGCTCCGTCGCCGTGGCGACCGCCGTCCCATAGGCCGACGGGTGCGGCTTGCCGGCCCAGAATACCTCCCCACCGCGGCGCTCGTACTCGGCGGCGATCGAGCCCGCGCACATCAGGCGCGCCGTTCCGACGTCGACGACGAGATCCGGATTGGCGCAGACGAAGGGCAGCTTCAGCGCCACCCCCTCCTCGATCATCGGGTGATAGTGCTCGACCGTCTCGTTGCGATCGTCCTTGAAGCCGGTGCAGACGATCGCATCGGCTTCCACGATCGGCGTCTGCGGCTCGCCCAAGCGAATGTAGAGGGCATAGTCGCGCCGGCTCGGGCCCACCCAGTGCATGCGCCGGTAGCCCTTGTCGGCGATGTGCCGCAGAGCAATGTCGCCCGAGGAGACGATGGCGTCCCAGGCATCGCGGCGCACGCCGGTCTTTTCCAGCACGCGCTCCACGCCCGATGCGGGAACCGGCGCATTGGAGACCAGGATCACCGTGCCGCCGTCGGCCCGAAAGCGCGCCAGGGCATCGCCCGCCCCCTCGTGGGCCGTGCGGCCGTTGTGCATCACGCCCCAGACGTCGCAGAAGATGGCGTCGTAGCGGGAGAGC
This sequence comes from Hyphomicrobiaceae bacterium, assembly GCA_035258465.1. GTDB lineage: Bacteria > Pseudomonadota > Alphaproteobacteria > Rhizobiales > Hyphomicrobiaceae > AWTP1-13. Next base: position 1,905 of record DATEVP010000554.1, on the reverse strand, counting down.
AGCGGACCTGCGTTGGAGATGATCTGTGGCGTCATGGAATTGGCGAAGTGCTGAGCCCTCTTGCGCCCGAAGCCGGCAGCGCCACTAGTAACGGGCGCGGCCGCGAACGCAACAGGCGAAGTGATGCAGCTTTCCTACGCACAAAACCTCGAGGACTACCACCTCGATCTCGTGTTCGGGGATCAGGCGACCGGCACCTACGTCGATGTCGGCGGCGGCCACCCCGTGGCCGACAACGTCTCCTTCTGGTTCTACCTCGAGGGCTGGCGGGGCCTGGTGGTCGAGCCGCAGCAGACACTCGCCGACATCTACGCCCACGTGCGGCCGCGTGACCGCACGGTGTGCTGCCTCGCCGGGCGTGCCGACGGCGAGGCGGAGTTCCACGTGGTGGACAGGCTGCACGGCTTCTCCTCGACGCTGCGCGAGCATGCGGCGGGTGCCGGCACGTTCGGTGCGAGCTTCAAGACCATCCGCATGCCCGTGCGCACCCTCTCCGGTCTCCTCGAGGAGGCTGGACTGGGGGCGATCGATTTCCTCAAGATCGACGTGGAAGGCGCGGAGGCCGACGTGCTCGCCGGCCTCGACCTCGACCGCTTCCGCCCGCGCCTCATCCTGATCGAGGCGGTCGCGCCGGGCAGCATGGCCGAAGCCTGGGGTGCCTGGGAGCCCAGTCTTCTCGCCGAGGGCTACGGCTTCGCCTTCTTCGATCGCCTCAACCGCTTCTACGTGGCCAACGAGGTGTCGGAGCTGGCGGCGCGCTTTCCGGCCGAGCCCGCGCCCTGGGACCGCGTCCGGCATCTGTGGGACTTCGGCCGGGCGCCGGAGCGCCCCGACCACCCGGATCATGCGCTGGCGAGGACGCTCCAGGCCGGCCTCTTCGCTATCTTGCCTTCCCTGGACCCAACCCTTCTGCGCCAGTTGGTCGAGCGCGGCTTTGATGGGGTCAGACCCTCTGCCCCCACCAGCAAACCGGGTCTCGTCGCGAGCGAAGGGTCTGACCCCATAACTCCGCTCCTGGGCACGGCCGAGTTCCCACGGGCCTCGGAAGGCGCCGCCGATCTGCAGGCACTCCTGCAGACGGATCAGTTCCGCGCGGCGCTCGGCCGCATCGCCTCGATGTATGACGGCGGGCATCTCGTGGAGTAGGCGGAAGCGGGAATCCAAACAAGGTCTCGACGACATTTGCCGCTGGATTCCCGCTCTGCGCTTCGCATCGTGCCGGAGGCGCGTCTTCGACACGACGCGGGAATGACGACGGGCCGTTCGCGGCTACCGGCGCTCCTTGTCCCGCTGCCAGTAGACGAACAGCACCGTCACGATTGCCGTGAGAAACATGGTGCCATGGATGTCCGGCCGCTGGATAAAGGCGAGCCAGATATCGACCCCTTTCGACGAATTCGCGCGCCCCAGCAGCATGCCGCTGCCGACGACGAACACGAGCGCCACCGCGCACGTCAGGCCCACGGAAGCGCCGACCTGGATCAATCGCTTCACCAGCCGAGGCACCGCCAGCTTCTGGCCAGGCACGACCAGGGTCGTCTTGTCGGACATGGTCATGATCTCACCCTTCGAGTTTCGCGATTCCCAGCGTATAGCTGATTCGACCTCCTTGATTCTCACCTGCAACCTTTGCGTGTCGCAGCTTCGCGGCCGCCGCGGGTGCGTCTCCGTTGTGCCGGGCGATGGAGTGCGGCTCAGGCGCTGCCGATCAGAACGCCGGCACCGAACACGATGAGGCCGCCGACCACGACCTCGAAGGCGGCGCGCAGGAACCTGGTGTCCATGTAGCGCGCCCTGATCCAGGCGATCACCCACAGCTCGATGAGCACGACGGCAATCGCCAGCGTCGTGGCGACCGTGAAATCGCCGATCAGGTAGGGCAGCGTGTGGCCGATGCCGCCAACG
>DATEVP010000553.1:0-3335 GCA_035258465.1 Hyphomicrobiaceae bacterium | reverse complement strand
TCCGACAAGGTGCGCCAGGACCTGGACAAGGATTGATTGCCAGCACTCGACCGTCCCCTCCCATCGTGTCGAAGACACGCCTTCGGCATGACGACGGGGAAGGGTTAGGGGTGGGGTGAACCCGCAGAGAATTGCTCATTGTTGAGAGGGACCTCGTTGCATACGGCTGATGTATCCCTTGCGCGATCCCCCCACCCCCAGCCCCTCCCCGCTCGCCCTCGGGCTGGCTGTGGGCACTCCGTTCGTGCGGAGAGCCCGAGGGCAAGGGGGAGGGGAGTCGCCTGCGCTCGTCGCTCTCGGCACGACGTTCGAGGCCGGTGAATGGCACGTCGCAAGAAGGGTAGGCCGGTGCATGGGTGGCTGGTGTTCGACAAGCCGGCCGGGATGACGTCGCCGCAGGCGGTGGGGCTCGTGCGACGGCTGTTCGATGCGCAGAAGGCCGGCCACGCCGGAACGCTCGACCCGCTGGCGACCGGCATCCTCCCCATCGCGCTCGGCGAGGCGACCAAGACGGTGCCCTACGCGGTCGACGGCGTGAAGCACTACCGCTTCACCGTGCGCTGGGGCGCCGAGACCGACACCGACGACGCGGAAGGCGACGTGACGGTCACCAGCGAGGCGCGGCCGGAGCGCCAGGCCATCGAGGCGGTGCTGGCGCAGTTCACCGGCGAGATCATGCAGGTGCCGCCGGTGTTCTCCGCGATCAAGGTGGACGGCAATCGCGCCTACGACCTGGCCCGCGAGGGCGAGACCGTGGTTCTGGCTGCGCGCCCCGTGCACGTCGAGACCCTCACGCTCTGCGAGATGCCGGACCGCGACACCGCCATCTTCGAAACCCGCTGCGGCAAGGGCACCTACGTGCGCTCGCTGGCCCGCGACATGGGGCGCGAGCTCGGCTGCCGTGGGCATCTCATTGCGCTGCGGCGGACGCGCGTTGCCAGCTTCGAGGAGGCGCAGGCGGTCACCGTCGAGGCACTGAAGCGCGCGGCGGAAACGGGCGGCGAGGCGCTGCAGCGCCTGCTGCTGCCGGTCGAGGCGGCCCTGCAGGCGCTGACCGTGATCCATGTCGGCCAGAACGATGCCGCACGCCTGCTGCGCGGGCAGGCCGTGCTGGTGCGCGGCCGCGACGCCCCCATCGGCCATGGGCCCACCTATGCCGTGTGCAAGGGCAGCCTGGTGGCGATCGGCCAGATCGAGAAAGGCGAGCTCAAGCCCGTGCGGGTCTTCAATTTCGGCGGCTTTGCCTGATCTTGCGCGGGGCGGTTTTCGGGGCCAATTTTTTTCGCCAGCGCCGCGAATTGGTGTATAAGGCGGCAGCCGCGCCGGGCAGCGATTGCACCCGGCGCCGGCCCCGCGACCCGGCTGGACGACATCCCGGCCACGGCCGCTCCAAATCTCCCTTACAACTGGAAGGATCGCCGATGTCGCTGAGCACAGAACGCAAGCAGGAACTCGTCAAGGAATTCTCAACCAAGAAGGACGATACGGGCTCGCCGGAGGTGCAGATCGCCCTCCTCACCGAGCGCATCAATGGGCTCACGGAGCACTTCAAGACACACAAGAAAGACAATCATTCGCGGCGGGGCCTGCTGAAGATGGTGAGCCTGCGCCGGCGCCTCTTGGACCACGTCAAATCGAAGGACGATAGGCGCTATCAGAAGATCATCGAGCGTTTGGGAATCCGCCGCTAGCAGGACCAAAGGTCCGGCGCGGAAGCTGCTCGGCTTGCCTTCCACACGGGGCCCGAGGGCCAGCTTCCCCCGAAGGCGCGGCGCTTGACGCTTTTTCGACAAACAGAAACGAGACACGAAATGTTCGAAACACAAAGAACCGAAATCGAATGGGGCGGGCGCAAGCTTACCCTCGAGACGGGCCGCATGGCCCGCCAGGCCGGTGCCGCGGTGCTCGCCCAGTACGGCGAGACGAGCGTGCTGGCGACCGTGGTCGCCGAGAAGACCGGGCGGCCCGGCATCGACTTCTTCCCCCTGACCGTCAACTACCAGGAAAAGACCTACGCCGCCGGCAAGATCCCGGGCGGCTACTTCAAGCGCGAAGGCCGCCCCACCGAGAAGGAGACGCTGACCTCGCGTCTCATCGACCGGCCGATCCGGCCGCTGTTCGTGGAGGGCTTCAAGAACGAGACGCAGGTGATCGCCACCGTGCTCTCCCACGACATGGAGAACGATCCCGACATCGTCGCCCTGATCGCGGCTAGCGCGGCGCTGACGCTGTCGGGCCTGCCCTTCCTCGGCCCCATCGCCGCGGCGCGCGTCGGCTTCATCAACGGCGAGTACGTGCTCAACCCGATGGTCGACGAGATGGGCGAAAGCGCGCTCGATCTCGTCGTCGCCGGCACGGGCGATGCCGTGATGATGGTGGAGTCGGAGGCCAAGGAGCTCAGCGAGAAACAGATGCTCGAAGCGGTGATGTTCGGGCATCGCGGCTTCCAGCCGGTCATCCAGGCCATCATCAAGCTGGCGGAGAAGGCGGCACGCGAGCCGTGGGACTTCCAGCCGCCGGACAAGTCCAAGTACGTGGCCAAGGTCAAGGCCATGGCGGAGGCCGAATTGCGCCGCGCCTTCGCCATGACGCAGAAGCAGCAGCGCTACCAGGCGGTGGCCGCCGTCAAGGAGCGCGTGGCGAAGGAACTGTTGCCAGCGGACGCCGATGCCAACGAGCAGGTGCTGCTGGCCGACGTCTTCAAGGGCCTCGAGCAGGAGGTCGTGCGCGGCGACATCATCCGCACCAGCAAGCGCATCGACGGCCGCGATCTCAAGACGGTGCGCCCGATCAGGTCCGAGGTGCATGTGCTGCCGCGTGCGCACGGCTCGGCGCTGTTCACCCGCGGCGAGACGCAGGCCCTGGTCGTCGCCACGCTCGGGACCGGCGAGGACGAGCAGTACGTCGACGCGCTGGAAGGCACCCGCAAGGAGCGCTTCCTGCTGCACTACAATTTCCCGCCCTACTCGGTGGGCGAGACGGGCCGCATGAACGCGCCGGGCCGGCGCGAGATCGGCCACGGCAAGCTCGCCTGGCGCGCGATGCACCCGCTGATGCCGAGCCCCGAGGAGTTCCCCTACACGGTGCGCGTCGTCTCCGAGATCACCGAATCGAACGGCTCCTCGTCGATGGCGTCGGTGTGTGGCGCCTCGCTGGCACTGATGGATGCCGGCGTGCCGATCAAGCGGCCCGTCGCCGGCATCGCCATGGGCCTGATCAAGGAGGGCAACAGCTTCGCCGTGCTGTCCGACATCCTGGGCGACGAGGACCACCTGGGCGACATGGACTTCAAGGTGGCCGGCACGTCCGAGGGCGTCACCTCCCTGCAGATGGAC
>DATEVP010000552.1:0-4554 GCA_035258465.1 Hyphomicrobiaceae bacterium | reverse complement strand
CGAGCGCCGACGGCGTCGCAGATCTCGGTCACCGTCTTGGCGCCGTCCATCAACAGGCAGAGGATCATCAAGCGATGCGTGCTGCCGATCGAGCGCAGAAGCTCGGCGGCTTGCTCCGCGGCGCCGCGCATCGTGGTCAGGATGCTTGTTGCGAGCTCTTCCGTCTCGGTGTCGCGGGTCAGCTGCGTGTCGGTCATTCGTCCTCGCTCAATCATTCCGTCTGCTGGCCGGCGGCCGAAGCATTCAAAATATCCGAATGTCTGAATTTTTGCAATGCGTTGGGACCAGCGTCGACGAGCTGCCCTGAAGCCGCGCGCGGGGCATTCGTGGGGACCCAGCGCCCGATTCAGCCTGCACGCTTGATGAGAAAGCGGTACACGCCACCCGATTCGCTCTGCTCGAGCAGCTCGTTGCCGGTCGTCCGGCAGAACGCCTGAAAATCGGCCACCGAGCCGGGGTCGGTTGCGAGAACCTCCAGCGTGCCACCGGCGGGCACCTCGGCTATGCCCTTCTTGGCCTTCAGAATGGGAATCGGGCAATTGACGCCCTTGGCGTCGATCGTCTTGTCGGCCATGCTTCTCCTCCTTGAGCTCGGGACATCCGGCGGCTGGGATCGTCTACATTCATATATACATATCTTTGAATTTAAGACCTGACAACGCTACCACGCTCACACCGAAGGCACGAAGGCGAACGCCCCGCCTCTGCGCTCGACGCGCCCCCGGCCGGGAAACGGCAGGTGATAGCCGATCACGGGGCTGCGGTCGCTGGCAAGGCGATCGAGCAGCTTCATGCGGGTGGCGACGCCGAGGTCGGGCTCGTGATCGGCGGCCGGCGTCCAGCCGGGGTAGGCGAACGAGATCAGCGGGTGCGTCAGCGCATCTCCGAGCACGATCAGTGGCTCGCGGCCGCCGGCGATTTCGATCGATATGTGACCTTGCGTGTGCCCGCGCGTATCGATGGCGCGCATGCCCGCAGCGATGTCCTCGCCCGGCTTGATCGTCCGCACCTTGTCCTTGATGCGCGACAGGTTCCGCTTCGCACCCGGGGCGGAATTCTGCCGGTCCGCAGGGATCTTCGTCAGCACGTCATCGGACATCCAAAGGTTCCACTCGCCTGCCGAGATGACGTAGGAGGCATTGGCAAAGGTCGGCGCATCCTCGAACTCGTCGATGGTGCCCCACAAGTGATCGGGATGCCCGTGCGTGAACACGACCTTTGTAACCTTGGTTCGATCGACGCCGAGGCTGGCCAGGTTGTCGGCGAGCTTTCCCGCGGTCGGCATGAAGTTGGGCCCCGAGCCCGCGTCGATCAGAATGAGATCGGATTTCGTCTTGACCAGGGTGACATTGGTTGGCGCGCTCACTTGGGCCGATTGATCCGTCAGCGCGAGGACGGCCGCGAGACGGGCAGGCTCGACGTTGCGCACAAGCGCATCCACCGCCAGGGTCAAGTGGCCATCGCTGACAACGGTGATCTCGACCTCCCCGTGGGGAAAAGTATGCGCAGCGGCGGCATGAGCCCCCGTTTGGCCCACACCGATGCCGGCGGCACCTGCCAGCCCGAAGCTTCCAAGCCGCGTGAGGAAGCGGCGGCGATCGAACGCCGGCATCAAATCGGCCGCAATCGCACGCTCGATTGCCGCGCTTTCGCTTCCTCTGGACATCCCTCACCCACTTCGTTCGTTGACCGTCGAGGCGTGCGCCGCACCGCGTGCGACACCTCGCACTGTCGAGACTTGGAGAGACCTGATTGTCTCATATCAGCAGATGCGAATATATTAGGTCTATGCGATGGCTCGGACGACTGCAAGCAATCGAAGAGTTGGAGGAAGCGGCCTTCGAGGCGGGGCTCGTGGCCGAGATGGAGGCGGTTGCCGAGGAACGCGGCGGGCTCGGGCCCATACGCTTCTCGACGCCGACGTTCAAGGCGTACGCCTCCTCCGAGATGAAGGGCTGCGGCAAGAACTCGTTTCCCGCCTTCTCGGTGACGGCAGGGGCGTGTGCGCTCGACTGCGATCACTGCCAGGCCAAGATTCTGGAGCCGATGATCCCGGCGACAACGCCGCAGATGCTCGAGCAGCGGGTGCGTGACCTCGTGCTCATGCAGGATCTGCAGGGCTTCCTGCTCTCGGGCGGCTCCAACCGGCGCAATGAGATCAAGTACGAGCGATATTTTCCCGTCCTGGAGCGCCTGAAGCGTGATTTTCCCCATCTGAGGATCGCCGTGCACTCGGCCCTCCTCGACGAGCGGCGCGCGAAACTGATGGAAAGTGCCGGCGTCGATACGGCGATGATGGACGTGATCGGCTCGCAAGAGACGATCGGCCAAGTCTATCATCTCGACCGGCCCGTAGCGGACTTCGAGACAACGCTCGCCGCCCTGTGCGCGACCAGCATGCAGGTCGTGCCGCACATCGTCGTCGGCCTGCACTACGGGCGCATCTTGGGGGAGGCCGCCGCGCTCGAAATCTGCGCGCGCCACCCCATCCATTCGCTGGTGCTCGTCGTGGTCATGCCATTCTACGCCAAGCCTGGCACGTTCGTGACGCCGCCGGCGGCCGACGTCGGCCGCGTCTTTCTGGACGCGCGACGGCGCATGGGCTCGAGACAAGTGCTTCTCGGCTGTGCGCGTCCACCCGGCCTGCACAAGCGGGCAACGGACGCCTATGCCGTCATGGCCGGTCTCGACGGCATCGCCTTTCCCGCGGACGGCGCGGTGGCCGTCTCGCGCGCCATCGGCCGTCCCTACGAGCAGCAGCACGCCTGCTGCTCGATCAGGATCGGCGGCAATCTCGCCATGCCGGTCGGGAGAGCGTGCGCTTCATGAGCGGCAGGATCGGCACCGACGTCCTGGTTGTCGGCCTTGGACCTGCCGGCGCGACGGCTGCGGCCAGCGCCGCGGCGGCCGGCGCGCGTGTCATCGCCATCGACCGCAAGCAGCAAGCCGGCGTCCCGGTGCAATGCGCGGAGCTCGTTCCGGCGATGATCGGACCGCTGCTCGACCCCGGCCAGATGGCGGCGGTCGGATCGAGCTGGCGCCAGCCCGTGCGCTCGATGACGACGTTTATCGAGGACCGCGCTCCGCACGTGAAGGAGCGCTTCCCCGGCCACATGATCGATCGCACCCTATTCGACGCTGGCCTCGTGGCGGCCGCCGCTGCGCGCGGTGCCGATTGCCGGTTCCGCATCGGCCTCAGGGCGATCGCCGGCGACGGCGCGGTGCACCTCACCGACGGCTCCACGGTGGAGGCGCGCGTCATCATCGGGGCCGACGGGCCGGGTTCTCCAGTCGGCCGGGCGATCGGCCAGGTCAACCGGGAGCTCGCCGAGACGCGGCAGATCACGGTTCCACTGCGCAAGCCTTTCGATGCGACGGACATCTTCCTGTCGGCTGCCATGCCTGGCGGCTACGCTTGGCTCTTCCCCAAGGCTGACAAGGCGAACCTTGGCCTGGGCGTGGCGCCAAAGTGGCGCCACCTCTTAAAGCCGCTGCTGTGCGATCTGCATCGGCGGCTGGTGGCCGAGGGCCGCGTCGGCGATGAGGTGCTCGGCCAAACCGGCGGCGCAATCCCGGTTGGCGGCATGCTTCATGCCGTGGGCGAGATCGGCCCCAGCCTGGTGCTTCTCGCCGGCGATGCGGCGGGCCTCACGAACCCGGTTACGGGCGCCGGCATAAACGCGGCGATCATCTCCGGCCGGCTCGCCGGCGAGGCAGCGGCCGAGGCGCTCGGCGGCAGGCCGGATGCCGGGCCCCGCTACGCCGAGGAGATCGCGGACCTTTTCAAGGCCTCGCTCGATCAGGCCCTTGCGCGCCGGCAAGAATTGATGCGCACCTATGCCGGCGGCGGCAGGCCGGGCCCGGCCGACCTTCAGCGCGGCTGGATCGCATTCCCGCAATACTGGGCGGCGTAGACAACGAGGGAGCGCAACACGCCATGACGTGCCTCAAGCGAGAGACCGCGCTGCCGTCGCGTGCCGGGGTCAACGGGCTCGACCACAACCCGTTCGAGGCGATGCAGCCCCGCATGCCCGGCGCTACGCCTCGCGAGGCCAGGAACGGCGCGCGCGTCAAGACCGCCAACGTCCCTCCCGAGGGCGTCTATCTGCCCAACAACAATCGGCTGGCGCCGTACATGCGCTCGCCCGACTACGTGCAGTTGTCGACGGCGGCGGCCATCACGCTCGGCCTGATGCCGGGAAGGATGCACCGCTGCGGCTGCACGCGCTGCCTGAACCTGCTGCTGACCTATCCCGAAGGCTGCCGCGCCAATTGCGCCTATTGCGGGCTTGCCCGTCACCGCGAGGCCGAGCGCGACTACGCCGACCGCAACTTCATACGCGTCGACTGGCCGGCGGTGCCGTTGCAGGAGATCGTGGCGAGGGTTGCGGGCGACGGGCCGGCTACGCCCTTTCACCGCATGTGCATATCGATGATCACGCATCCACGCTCGGACGCAGACACGGTGACCGTGCTCGAGACGTGGACCAGCCGCATCGACCCCGCGGCCGTGCCGGTCTCGATCCTCTCCAATCCAACGACCATGACCGCGGG
>DATEVP010000551.1:0-8763 GCA_035258465.1 Hyphomicrobiaceae bacterium | reverse complement strand
CAGCGCGCCATGAACAAGGTCATGGGTGGCAGCCTGCCGGCGAGGCTCTGGCGCGATGTCATGATGCTGGCGCACCAGGGGCATGTGCCTGCGCCGCTTTCGAGCCCGGCGCGGGGATCATCCAGGGTCCTGGCATCGCCTAGCGGACGGGAGGCGCACGAACGGCCCAATGACCGGCTGCTCATGCCGAGAGAGCGGATCGGGCCGGAGTTCGTCGAGCGTGCCATCACGGCCGAACGAGGACGGCCGCCATGAAACCACTTCATCACCCAAGGTGGGCCCACGGCGTGCCGCAACGTCATCCCCGTGCGCATGCATCCACGGTCGGACAACGGATATCGTCCGATGCCTTGCGGACCCGCACCGACCGAGCAGAGCTTCCCAGCCGCAATAGATCCTTAAGGAAGGCCACCCACAGTCGTTCGACAAACTCATCATTGGCGCGCTCGGCGTTATGCACCGAAGCCAGGCGGGTGACGTGGCCATCCCGAATATGACCGGCGACGAGGCGCGGACCGCGCTGAGGGAGCTCAAGCAGGCCGTCTATAATCACGACCAGTGGTCGGAGATGCTCTTTGCCACGCTCATTTGCCGGCTGCCACCCGATCAGCGCGACATGAGCAGCGACGCACATCGCATGTGCCGCTTCGGCCAATGGTATCACAAGTCCGGCATTGTTGCGCTCCAACAGCACTCGGGCTTTGCCGGTATCGGCATCGAGCACAAGCGCATGCACCATTGCGCCGCCGCTCTTCTGCGCTCCTCGGCCGAGCAGGAGCCGATCGCCATTGCCGATTACGAGCGGTTTGTGACTGCGCTGAAGCGCCTGCGCCTCGAAATAGCGACCGTCCAGCATGAGCTCGAAAGTGCGCTCTACGACCTCGACCCGCTGACGGGAACGCCCAGTCGCCTGGGAATGCTCACGAAGCTGCGCGAGCAGCGCGAGCTCGTGATCCGCGAGGTGCAGGGGTGCGCCATCGCGATGGTTGACCTCGACCACTTCAAGACCGTCAACGACACCTACGGGCACGTCGTGGGAGACAAGGTCCTGGTCGGCGTCGCGCGCTACATCATGGCGCATCTGCGCGCCTACGATAAGGTGTACCGCTACGGTGGAGAGGAATTCTTGATTTCCTTGCCGAGCACGAGCCTGGAGACGGCCCGCGACATCGTCGATCGCCTGCGCGAGGGGCTCTCACAGCTGCGACACCAGGCCGATGGCAAGGCTGCCTTTCACGTCACGGTTTCCATCGGCCTCGCCCTCCTCGACCCGGACATCCCCGTCGAGCACTCGATCGATCGCGCCGACAAGGCCCTCTATGTTGCCAAGACGAGTGGAAGAGACCGCACCGTCGCGTGGCAGCCGTCCATGAACATGCTGTCAGACGAGCTCGAGGCGGCAAGCTAGTCTCGCGCAGGGACAACAGGCTGGCATCCGACTGCATTGGAGTGCGAGCCGCCGGCAAGGGTGCCGCGCTCCAAGTATCGAGGTCGATCTGCACGACCCAACCGTGGCGCCCTAGACCCTGGCCTCGACGCCATAACGGTGGAGCTCGCTGCCCTCGTTGCGCAGCCATTCCTTGGCTTCTTCCAGCCGCGGCACCGCCTTGGCGACCAGCTTCCAGAACCGGGGGCCGTGGTTCATCTCGAGCAGATGCGCGACCTCGTGCGCGGCGACGTAGTCGAGCACGAAGGGCGGAGCCAGGATCAGCCGCCACGAGAACGATAGTAGCCCGCTCGCCGAGCACGAGCCCCAGCGCGTCGTCTGATCGCGCAGGCCGATGCGCCGCACGCGCACGCCGAGATGCCTGGCGTGCCAGGTGACGCGCTCGTCGAGATCCGCGCGCGCCTCGTCGGCAAGCCAGTCCTTCAGCCGGCGCGCGGCGTGCTCGACCCGGCCCGATATGGTGAGGCGCGGTATCCCCGCGGCCGGCTCCTCGGGGCTCACGACCGTTGCGCCGCGCGCGGTGCCGGCGAAGCGGATGCGATGTGGCTGGCCGCGCAAGGGAATGCGGGCGCCGTCGGCGAACGGCACCGGCTCCGGCACCCGGCCCAGCCGATCGCGCACCCAGTCGATATGACTCTTGAGAAACCTGCCGGCCTCATCCATGCGGCATTCGGCGGGTACCGTCACGACCACCGACCGGCGCGTCTTGCTCACGCGCAGCGTCAGCCGCCGCGCACCCGAGTGGCGCCGCAGCTCGACCGGCACGCCGATGCCTTGCACTTGGAGTGCGACGGTTCTCGATTTCTTGGTTCTGCTCGATGCCAACGTCTTGGCCCCCTCACTCGACTTGCATCCATGCCGCGCATGCGCCCCGCAGCGCATCGCCATATTGCCCGAACTGGCTGCTGGCCTAGCAAATTATTGTGGTCGGTAAAGCCCCCTTTGGACGAAACCGTGCACCGCATGGAGCACTGTGGCGCTCCCGTGACAGAGCTTCCCGCGCCGCTTGACAGAGAGGCGGGGCGGCCTCACCGGTTGGAAAAGCTGAAAGCCAGTGAATCCACCCCCCGTAGCGCACTCCTGCGACGCGGCATGGCTGCCATGTGGTCGAGCTCGGCGATGCTGAGCGGAGATGCCGCGCACGGGTCGTGAGCGCGCATGAACTTGGTGATGCGCGGGGCGATTTCCGCGCGGAACCGCGAGCCGTTGAAAAGCCCGTAGTGGCCGACTTTCGGGCATTCGAAGTGCAGCTTGCTGGCCGTGGGTATGCTCACGCAGAGGTCGAGCGCGGCCCGGCACTGGCCCGTGCCGGTGATGTCGTCCTTCTCGCCCTCCACCGTCATCAGCGCGGGACGGCGGATGGCCGCGAGATCGACCGGGCGGCCGCGGTGCGTCATGAGACCGCGCGGCATCAGGTGCTGCACGAACACGGTGTCGACCGTCTGCAGGTAGAACTCGGCCGTGAGGTCCATGACGGCCAGATACTCGTCGTAGAATTCGCGATGCTTGTCCGCCGAGTCGCCGTCGCCCCGCACCAGGTGCAGGAACATGTCCTTTTGGGCCTGCATGTGCCGGTCGAGGTTCATGGTCATGAAGCCCGACAGCTGGAGGAAGCCCGGGTACACCTGCCGGCCGCGGCCTTTGCTCGGCCACGGCACGTTGGTGATGACGTTGCGCCGGAACCAGTCGGTGCCGCGCTTCTCCGCCAGCATGTTGACGACGGTCTGATTGACGCGCGTATCGATCGGGCCGCCGGCGAGGATGAGGGAGAGCGGCACGGCGGGGTCGCCGTCGGCCTCCATGACCGCGGTCGCAGCCAGCACAGGCACCGACGGCTGGCACACGGCGAAGACATGCACGTCGCCGCCGAAGAAGCGGAACATGGCGCCCATGGTGTCGATGTAGTCGTCGAGATCGAACGAGCCGGCGGACAAGGGCACGTCGCGCGCGTCCTGCCAGTCCGTGACGTAGACCTCGTGGCAGGGCAGGAACGTCTCCACGGTCCCGCGCAGCAGGCTGGCGAAGTGGCCCGACATGGGCGCCACCAGCAGCAGACGCGGGTCCTCGGCGGCGCGGCTCGGGTCGATATCCCGCTTGAAGTGTACGAGCTTGCAGAACGGCGTCTGCCAGACGACCTCTTCGGTCACCGATACGCTGGTACTGCCGACCGTGGTGCGGGTGATGCCGAAATCGGGCTTCGGATAGCGCCGGGTCGCGCGCTCGAACACCTCGCAGGCGGCAATCGCGCTGCGGCCAACCGGCGTATGCGTCAGCGGGTTGAGCGGATTGAAGAACAGGCGGCAGGAATCGGCTGCGGCTCTCGCTGGCCTGAAGGCAGCGCGACCGAGCTCATACCAGTGGTAGAGCACGGAATCGTCCCCCGGTTCTGGTCCCTGCACCCATGCGGGCCGGAGCGCTCGCTGTTCGAGCGCCTTCTCGCAGCCCGCAAGGGCCATCGATTACAACAGATTGCGAAGCGGGAGACTGCACTGATTCGCCGATTAGCTAAAGGCTGTGATTGGCTTGCAACAGCTCGCCCAGCCGGTCGGCGAGCGTCGCGACGCTGGTACCGGGCGTGAAGTGCGCCTGGTAGGCACCGTCCGGTCCCATGACGTAAATGAGCGCGGAATGATCCATCGTATAGCCCGCGGTGGACTTGGGATCGGGTACCTTCTTGAAATAAGCGCGATACGCCTTGGCGACGGCGTCGATCTCCGCTTGGCTGCCCGTGAGGCCGACCAGCCGCGGATGGAAGCTTTTCACATAGCTGGCGAGCTGATCCGCCGTGTCGCGCTCCGGGTCGACCGTGATGAAGAGCGGCACGACGTGTTTTGCCTTGGGACCCAGCTTGTCCAGCGCGGCCGAGATCAGCTGCAGCTCCGTGGGGCATATGTCCGGGCAGAAGGTGAAGCCGAACACGACGATGAGCGTGCGCCCGCGGAAATCCTGGTCGGTGACGCGCTTGCCGGTGTGATCGGTGAGCGTGAAGGGACCACCGACCAGGGCCCGGCCTGCCGATTGCATCTTGACCGGCAGAAACCTCTCGCGCGCCGCTGGCAGCACCGCCACGGCCAAAGCTCCGCCCAGCGCGAAGCCGGCGACGATGAGAAGCGCGAGCCTCAATCTCAGCAACGGCACCGGCGACCTTCTTTCCTCATTCACCCATCTGCACGAGTGTACCGTGAACGCGTGCGCTCTGCAGGAAGTAGGCGAAGGCCGCGTATCCGAGGATGAAATAGAGGGCGTTCAGGGCGAGCGCCTTGATCATCAAGGCACCGACGAAAGCGCCCTCCAGGACGATTGCCCGCAGCCCTTCGAACACATAGGTGGGCGGAAGCGCCAGCGCAACCGGCTGCAGCCAGCCGGGCAGCGTCGTCACCGGGTAGTAGACGCAGCACAGCGGCAGGAACACGAAGACGATGAGCCAGGCGAAGCTCTCCGCTCCCAGCCCCCAGCGCAGTACCACGCCGGTGGAGACGAGCCCGAGCGACCAGCTCATGAACACGAGGTTGGCGAAGAAGGCCGCAAACGCGAGCCCGAGGCTCAGCACATTGAAGCCGAAGAAGAGGTAGGCGAGGAAGGCAACGGGCACCATCGCCACCATCAGCTTGATCAGGCTCACGGCGATCAGCGCGGCGACGAGCTCGCTCGGCCGCAGCGGGCTCATCATCAGGTGGCCGAGGTTGCGCGACCAGACCTCCTCGAGGAACGCCACGGCGAACCCGAGCTGGCTGCGCACCAGGATGTCCCACAGCAGCACCGCGCCGATGAACAGGCCGGCGGCCTTGGCGGCGAAGCTCGTCGTCTGCGCCAGGTAGGACTGCAAAAAGCCCCACATCAGCATCTGCACCAGCGGCCAGTAGACGAGCTCGGCGGTGCGCGGCCAGGAGGAGCGGATCACGTACCAGTAGCGCAGCACCATGCCCCAGATGCGCCCGGCCGAGGCCGCAAGGCTCGTCTGCTCGCCAAGCGGCGAGGAGCGTTGCGGATAGGGTGCGGTCGTGCTCACGGCGCCGTCTCGCTGTCCTCGGCGCCGCGGCGCGCAATCGCCAGGAACACTTCTTCGAGATTGGCGCGGCCGAAGCGCTTGACGAGGTCTGCCGGCGTCTCGTCGGCGATGATGCGGCCCTTCTCCAGCATGATGACGCGATCGGCCAGGCGCTCGACCTCGGCCATGTTGTGGGAGGCGAGCACGATGGTGGCCGCGCGCCCGCGGCGATAGAGCTCGAGCTTGGAGCGCGCCCAGTCGGCGGTGTCGGGATCGAGCGACGCGGTCGGCTCGTCGAGCATCAGCAGCTCCGGCTCGTTGAGCAGCGCCTTGGCGAGGCTGACGCGCGTCTTCTGCCCCGCCGACAGCTTGCCGTAGGGGCGGTCCAGGAATTCGCCGAGCTTGAAATCATCGGCGATCTCGCCGATACGCCCCTTGAGGTCGCGCACGCCATAGAGCCTGGCGAAAACCTCGAGGTTCTGCCGCACGGTCAGGCGCATCGGCACGTCGACGTAAGGGCTCTCGAAGTTCATGCGATGCAGCACCTGGTGGCGATGGCGCGCCATGTCGACGCCGAACACGCGCGCTTCACCCGAGGTAGGGACGACGAGCCCCATCAGCATGGCGATGGTGGTGGTCTTGCCGGCACCGTTGCCGCCGAGCAGCGCCGTCACCGAGGCGGGCTCCAGCGCGAAGCTGATGCCGTCGACCGCGATGATATCGCGATAGACCTTGCGCAGGTCCCGGACCTCGACCGGAGGCGGGCGGCCATCAGGCTGTGAGATCGGCCTCTGCATGGAACGTCGTCGTCAGGGAAAGGCCGGAACGTGCCGGCGAGGGAGGATATGGGCTGGCGGCTGGCCACCGCCCCCTATCTGGGGTAGCAAAACGCCCAAGGCAAGCGTCAGGGATGCCGCGGCGTCGCCCCCGGCGCACTGCCCACGCGAGCGAGTGCCCATGGCCCTCAGTGAACGGCAAAGAACGGAACCCGGCGAGAGCCGCTTGCGGCTGCAGACTGCCGTGCGTCTGCGCTGGTTCGGCGTCATCGGCCAGCTGTTGACTGTGTGTTTCGTCTACCTGGGGCTCGGCTTCCCGCTCCCCTTCGGCATTTGCGTGGGCTTCATCGCGCTGTCGGCTTGGCTCAATGTGTTCCTGCGCATCCGCTACCCCGCGCGCACGCGGCTCAGCTCGAGGCTCGCCACCTGCCTGCTGGCCTACGACATCCTGCAGCTCTCCGCGCTGCTCTATCTGACGGGCGGGATCGAAAATCCGTTCACGTTTCTGCTGGTTGCCCCGGTCACGGTATCGGCCGCCACGCTGCCCCCGCGCAATACCATCCTGCTCGGCGTGCTCGGCGCCGGGGCCACCGTGTTCCTCGTGTTCTATCACTTGCCTCTTCCCTGGGAGGCGGGCAGCAGGCCCGAGCTGTTGCCGCTCTACAAGGTCGGGCTGCTGGCGTCGGTGCTCTCGGGCATGGTCTTCCTGGCGCTCTACGCCTGGCGCCTCGCCAAGGAGGCAAGACTGATGGCGGACGCGTTGACCGCCACCGAGCTGGTGCTGGCGAGAGAGCAGCAGCTGCACGCCCTCGATGGTCTTGCTGCCGCCGCCGCGCACGAGCTGGGGAGCCCCCTCTCCACAATCACCGTGGTCGCCAAGGAGCTTGCGCGCGAGGCGCCGCCGGGCGGGAACTTTGCCGACGACCTCGCGCTGCTGCAGTCGCAGGCCGCACGCTGCAAGGAGATCCTGAAGAAGTTGACGCGCGGCCCCACGGAGCCGGACCCGCTGCATGCCCGCATGAGCGTCACGCAGCTGCTCGAGGAATCCGCCGAGCCCTATCGCGGGTTCAGCGTCAATCTCCTGGTGACGGCATCGCCGGAAGCCGGCAGCGAGGGCAAGGCCGCGCTCGAGCCGGTGGGCGAGCGCAAGCCAGGCGTCATGTACGGGCTCGGCAATCTCGTCGAGAACGCGGTCGACTTTGCCCGCGAGCGTGTGGAGATCACCGCCAAATGGTCGGCGCGCGATGTCACCATCACCATTACCGACGACGGCCCAGGCCTGCCCCCCGACATCATGGACGCGCTGGGCGATCCCTTCATCACCACGCGCCCCGCGCGCCGCCCGGGCGATGCCAAGGACGGTATGCCCTCCGGCCTGGGCCTGGGTTTCTTCATCGCCAAGACGCTGCTCGAGCGCTCCGGCGCCATCGTTGCGCTCGACAACCGCGAATGGCCGGCCCACGGCGCCGTCGTCAAGGTTAGCTGGCCACGCAGCAGCTTCGAGGGCAGGCAAGTGCCGGCGCAGGCCGCTTTTGGGCAGCCGTCGGCCTACCAGAATGGGGACGGGAAAGGAGCAATTGGTTAAGGGACCCAGACCATAGGAGGCTTGGCGCGCCAGCGCCTGCCGCTATATATGGCAGGGTACGTGGAGGCATCGCCGTGGCCGACGACACTGATCTTGCGTTCAAGCCGGACGAGCTCCCGGAGGACCGTTCCCTCATTCTCGTCGACGACGACCGGGCGTTCATCCTGCGCCTGGCGCGCGCCATGGAGATCCGCGGCTTCGAGGTGCGCACGGCGCATTCCGTGGCCGAAGGGTTGGACCTGATCCGGCAGAAGGCGCCGGCCTTCGCGGTCGTCGACATGCGGCTCGAGGACGGCGGCAACGGTCTCGACGTCATTGCCGAGCTCGCCAAGGTGCATCCGCAGTCGCGCGCCATCGTCCTGACCGGGTACGGCAACATCGCCACCGCCGTCTCCGCCGTGAAGCTCGGCGCCGTCGATTACCTGGCAAAGCCGGCCGACGCCGACGAGGTCACGGACGCCTTGCTCGCCCCGCACGACGAGAAGGCCCCGCCGCCCGAGAACCCCATGTCGGCGGACCGCGTCCGCTGGGAGCACATTCAGCGCGTGTACGAGCTGTGCAACCGCAACGTCTCGGAGACCGCGCGCCGCCTCAACATGCACCGCCGCACGCTGCAGCGCATCCTGGCCAAGCGCGCGCCGAAGTAAGGCGAGCACGTCGCCATTCCCGCCAAGCGAAGCGTTGAGCGGGAATCCAGAGGCAATCTCCTGCGCAGAGACCTGGGTGGGATTCCCGCTTCCGCTGTCGCTCCGCGGGAATGACGGTTCGGGCATCAGGTTCCAGAGTGCGCCTGCACCACTTTCAGCACATCCGACCCATAGCGCTCGAGCTTGCTTTTGCCGACACCACTGACCTTCGCCAGGACCTCGCGGCTCCCAGGCCGCTCCCGGGCGATGGCCGAGAGCGTTATGTCGTGGAAGATGACGTAGGGCGGCACGTGCTGCTCGGCGGCGCGCTCGCGGCGCCA
>DATEVP010000550.1:0-3307 GCA_035258465.1 Hyphomicrobiaceae bacterium | reverse complement strand
GCGAAGCGAGCTGGCTGTCCAAGTTCGGTGCCATTTGAATGAGTCGGAACACTCGGTACGGGCCGTGCGGCGCTGCCGGCCGAACCCGGCGACTTTGCCGCGTTCAACGCGCCCAGGCATCGCTCTATGAAGGCGACAGGCGCGCGTTCGCGCTTTATAAGGACGCCGCAGAATTCAGCTTCGCAGGCTTGCCCATGTCCGTCCGCCGATTCGACCACAACCAGCCGGCCTCGTTCGCCTTCTCGCCCGAGAATGCGGCCTGGGCCAAGGCCACGATCGCCAACTATCCGCCGGGCAAGCAGGCCTCCGCGGTGATCCCGGTGCTGTGGCGGGCGCAGGAGCAGAACGGCGGCTGGCTCTCGGAGCCCGCCATGCGTGTTGTCGCGGACCTGCTCGGCATGCCCTACATCCGCGTCTATGAGATCGCCACGTTCTACACGATGTTCCAGCTCTCCCCCGTGGGGAAGAAGGCGCACGTGTGGGTGTGCGGTACGACGCCCTGCATGCTGCGCGGGGCGGAGGCCCTGGTGGAGGTGTGCAAGCGCCGCATCCATTCCGAGCAGCTGCATCTCTCCGCCGACGGCGACTTCTCCTGGGAGGAGGTGGAGTGCCTGGGCGTTTGCGCCAACGCGCCGATGGTGCAGATCGGCAAGGACACCTACGAGGACCTCACCCCCGCGCTGTTCGAGAAGGTGCTCGACGGCTACGCCGAGGGCCAGCCGCCGAAGCCCGGCTCGCAGATCGGCAGGCAGGCGTCGTGTCCCGCCAGTGGCCCGACGACGCTCAAGGAATTTGCCAAGGCCGGAAAGTAGGGGAACGATCGATCGTGGCTCTGCAGGACAAGGACCGCATCTTCAAGAACCTGTACGGCTTCCAGGACTGGAAGCTCGCGGGCGCCAAATCCCGCGGCGCCTGGGACAACACCAAAGCCCTGATCGACAAGGGCCACGACTGGATCATCAACGAGATCAAGAGTTCGGGCTTGCGCGGGCGGGGCGGGGCGGGCTTTCCCACGGGCCTCAAGTGGTCGTTCATGCCCAAGAGCGATTCCAGGCCCTCCTATCTCGTGATCAATGCGGACGAGTCCGAGCCCGGCTCCTGCAAGGACCGCGAGATCATGCGGCACGATCCGCACCTGCTGATCGAGGGCGCGCTGCTCGCCTCCTTCGCCATGCGCGCGCACACTTGCTACACCTATGTGCGCGGCGAGTTCATGCGCGAGCGCGAGCGCCTCGAGACGGCGGTGGGGGAGGCCTACGAGGCCAAGCTGATCGGCAAGAACAACGTGCACGGCTGGGACTTCGATTTCATCGTGCACCATGGCGCCGGCGCCTATATCTGCGGCGAGGAGACGGCGCTGCTGGAAAGCCTCGAAGGCAAGAAGGGCATGCCGCGCCTGAAGCCGCCCTTCCCGGCCAACTCGGGGCTCTACGGGGCGCCGACCACCGTCAACAACGTCGAGTCCATCGCCGTGGCGCCCGATATCCTGCGCAGGGGCGCCACGTGGTTTTCGGGCTTCGGCAAGCCCAACAACACCGGCACCAAGCTCTTCCAGATCAGCGGCCACGTCGAGCAGCCCTGCGTGGTGGAGGAGGAGATGGGCATTGGCTTGCGCGAGCTGATCGAGCGGCACGCGGGCGGCGTGCGCGGCGGCTGGGACAATCTGCTGGCTGTCATCCCCGGCGGCTCGTCGATGCCGTGCCTGCCGAGCTCGGTGTGCCAGGACCTGACCATGGACTTCGACACGCTCTCCAAGCTCAAGTCGGGCATGGGCACGGCCGCCATCATCGTCATGGACAAGTCGACGGACATCATCGCCGCCATCCGCCGCATCGCCTATTTCTACAAGCACGAGAGCTGCGGCCAGTGCACGCCGTGCCGCGAGGGCTGCGGCTGGATCTGGCGCGTGCTGCAACGCATGGAGCGGGGAGAGGCGGAGAAGGGCGAGATCGATCTGCTCTACGATGTGACCACGCGCGTGGAGGGGCACACGATTTGCGCCTTCGGCGACGCGGCGGCCTGGCCGGTGCAGGGCCTGATCCGGCATTTCCGGGGTGAGATCGAGGCGCGCATCGACCGCCACAAGGCAGCGGAAAAGATCGCGGCGGAGTAGACAGCCGGGGTTGTTTGTACTATCTTTGTTCCCGCAATTGCCATAGGTGATTTCCAACCGATCGCGGGAGAGCGCGGATGGCTGATCTGGAGCAACGTGTGGCCACGCTGGAGCGGGATATGTCCGCGTTGAAGGATCGCGTTGGCGCCATGGACGCGGATTTGAAGGCTATTCCCGATTTGATAAAGACGGAGCACAGGTTCACCAACAGCCAGATCGCTCGCTTGTCCTCCGAGGTTGCACGCCTGACCTCCGACATTACGGTCTTGCGCGACCTGCCTGCCAAAGTTGACGCCATGCCACGGGTGATTGCGGAACTCGTATCGGAAATGCTGGGGGACCATCGCAAGAAGAGCTGATCTGTCCGCCCTCCAGAATTACCTGCGAATTGCTGCTCCCCGCGCCAATTGTCGCCCTAGCGCCCCTGCGTTCACCCGTGTAGGAAGCCTTGTTGCGGAGGCCGGCAGCCCTGCCGGTGTTCACGTTGCGGCGAAGCCAGCGCCGCGGAGGCAGCCGTGGATTTCAAGAGGCTCGGCAACCTGCTGATGGCGGCCGGTGGCGTGGTGCTTCTCGGCGCCCTCATCTGGTGGTTCTCGTTCTACTCCTCGCTCGCGCGTGAGCTGGGGCGCGCGACGGGCGGACAGGGCGACGCCAGCGTGCTCGATGCCTGGAGCTGCATCTATAGCTCGAGCGGGGTCTGCGCCCTGGTTGCCGCCGTCGCGCCGCTGGCCGGCAAGACTGCCTACGAGCCGATGCTGTTCTGGTTCGGGTTGGCGGGGCTGGTTGCGGGTGTCGTGATCCGGCTGGCGGCCAAGCCCGCCGGCACCGCCTGAGGCGAGGAAGACAGAACATACCATCCATGGCCAAGCAGCTCATCATCGACGGCAAGCTGATCGAGGTCGAGGACGGGATCACGCTGATCCAGGCCTGCGAGCAGGCAGGCGTCGAGATCCCGCGCTTCTGCTACCACGAGCGCCTCTCCATCGCCGGCAACTGCCGCATGTGCCTGGTCGAGGTGCAGGGCAGCCCCAAGCCGGTCGCGTCCTGCGCCATGGGTGTGAACGACCTGCCGCCGAACCGGGACGGCAGCCCAAAGATCGTCAATACCAAGACGCCGATGGTGAAAAAGGCCCGCGAAGGCGTCATGGAGTTCCTGCTGATCAATCATCCGCTCGACTGCCCGATCTGCGACCA
>DATEVP010000549.1:0-4137 GCA_035258465.1 Hyphomicrobiaceae bacterium | reverse complement strand
GGGGATGCGCTTGGCGAGCAGGATGCGCGCCACGATCTGGCCGACGCGGCCGAAGCCGGCGATGACCACGTGGCCGTCGTTTTCCGGCAGGCTGTCGAACGCGCGCGCGAGCGCCGCCTTCGGTGCGAGCATCTCCTCGAGCACCAGCAGGAGCGGGGTGGCCACCATGGACAGCGTCACGGCGACCGAAAGGAGATCGGCGACCGGCTGCTCCAGCACGCCCGCCGCCGCGCCCGATGCGAACAGAACGAAGGCGAACTCGCCGCCCTGGGCGAGCGTCAGCGCCAACCGTCGCGCCGGGCCTGCCTCCAATCCGGCCCGTTGGCCGAGTGCAAACAGGATCGCGCTCTTGACGAGCAGCAGGCCGAACACGATCGCCAGCACCAGCTGCGGGTTCTTGGCGATCAGGCTCAGGTCGAGCGACATGCCGATGGCGGTGAAGAAGAGGCCCAGCAGCAGCCCCTCGAAGGGCGCGATGTCCGCTTCGAGCTCGTGCCGGTAGGCGGAGTCGGCGAGCAGCACGCCGGCGATGAAGGCGCCGAGCGACGCGGAAAGCCCGGCCTTCTCCATCACCAGGGTGACGCCGACCACCGTCAGAAGGGCGCTGGCCGTCATCGCCTCCTTCACGCGCGTCCGCGCCACCAGCCGGTAGACGCCATCGAGCACGAAGCGCCCGACCACCACCACGCCCACGATGATGCCGATAGCCTGGAGCGCGGCCAGCAGCTCCATCTGCTGGGCGGCATCACGCACCGAGACGGCAAAGAGCGGCGTGAGCGCGATCAGCGGGATCGCCGCCATGTCCTGAAACAGCAGCACGGCGAAGGCCAGGCGCCCATGACGCAGCGCCAGCTCGCCCTTCTCTTCCAGGATCTGCAGCGCGAAGGCGGTGGACGAGAGCGACAGCGCCAGGCCCGCGAATAGCGCCGCCGGCCAGGCCAGCCCGAACAGGACGGCAATCGCCGCCAGCACGAGCGCGCTGATGGCCACCTGCGCGCCGCCGAGGCCGAAAATGGCTGCGCGCATGGCCCACAGGCGCCTGGGGCGAAGCTCGAGGCCGATCAGGAACAGCAGCAGCACCACGCCGAACTCGGCAAAATGCAGGACCGACGTCACCTCGTAGACCGAGTAGACGAAGCCGAGGCCGAACGGCCCGATCAGCACGCCGACCAGCAGGTAGCCCAGCACGTTGCCGATGCGCAGCAGCTTGGCGAGCGGCGCCGCCACCACGGCCGCGGCGAGAAACAGCGCGACTTGCGTCAGGGTAACGTCGGTCATGGCTCGATCATCCCGGGACGGGCGTTGGCTATGCAGCGTTTGATAGGAAGGATGGGCAGGCCGGCGCAACCGCAAAAGGCGCGAGCGGCGCGGCGGAGGGAAACTTCGGGTCGTGACGCCGGCAATTCGCGGTGGAAAACGGCTGGCGGCGGGCGTGCCTGCGGATGAAACGACGGCGCGGAGGCAGACGCACCGTCCGCCTCCGCGCGTTCCCGAAACTGAGGCGATCTACGACGAATACTTGATCGAGCAGCCGTAGGGCCGTGATGCGGTCACGGACACCGGCTTGCCCTGCGCCACCTCGTTGAGGGCCGCGTCGACGAAGTTCTTCGCCGTCTTCAGGTCCTCGAGCCGCGCGGACGCCTGGTCGTCGATGCCGCCCATGTAGACGAGGGTGCCGTTGCCGGTGATCACGTACATGTGCGGGGTGGTCTGGGCCCCGTACGCGTGGCCGACGTCGCCCTTGGGGTCGAACAGGACGGCCGTCGGCGCCGCGCCCCGGTCCTTCGTCAGCTTGTTGGCCTGATCGGCCGTCACGTAGCCTTGCGAGCCGGGCATGGAGGAGATGACGCTGAGCCACACCACGCCCTGTGCGGTCCACTTCTTCTGCAGGGCCTGCATGTTGTTGCCGCCGTAGTGCTTGCGCACGTAGGGACAGTCGTGGTTGGTCCACTCCAGCACCACGGTCTTGCCCTTGAAGTCGGCGAGCGAGACGGTCTTGCCGGTGCTGTCGGGGAGGCTGAACGAGGGGGCCGGCGCGCCGATCCGCGCCTGCGTGCCGGGGGCCGCGCCGGCGATGCCGAACCCGGCGATGGCAGCCGCGCCCGCGAGGCCGGCAGCCAGTAGCGCGCGTCGTCCAATATGCCTCATGTCATTCACTCCTTGCTTGGCTCTTGAAGGGAAGCCTTGCGTTGGGGCTGATCGCCGATGCGGTCGATCTGCTCCAACACTGTGGCCGGCGTGAGGATCTGCGGCAGGATCACGGGCTCGCTGCCGCGGGCGTAAAGCAGGTAGAGGGGCACACCGCTGCGTCCATGTCGCTCCAGCACACGCGAGATCTCTGGGTCGCGGTTGGTCCAGTCGCCCTTGAGGTAGGCGACATTCTTTCTTGCGAAGGCTGCCCTTACGCCGGCGAGGAACTCGGCCTGCACCAGCTCGGTCATCGGCGGAGCTGCTGCCGTCATCGTGGCCCGCGTGCCGATCAAGGCCGCGAGGATCATGCCAACGCTGGCGGCCCAGCGCGCCAAGCGTAGTTTCGGCCGGTTACGGGCAGGCAAGGTTGGCAAGGGATGGCGCGGCACGGCTGCGATGTTGTGTAGGATGCGCGGGCAGCACAAGGCAATCATCGCTCACAATTCGGTGAATTCGCACCCGCGCGCCGCTAACCATCACTTCTGGCGCGGCGCATCGAGCGTGGGAAAGGGCTGCGTGGCCTCGAACGCGCGGCTCGCGCGCAGGACGAGGGAGTCGGCGCCGATCGGCCCGATAATCTGCAGCGCGACAGGCAGCCCGGCGCTGGTCACGCCGCAGGGGACGGTCGCGGCGGGTTGCTGCGTCAGATTGAAGGGATAGCTGAAGGGCGCCCAATCGGTCCATGCGCTGCCCCACTCGCCCGAGGCCGGCACCAAATCGCCAACCTCGAAGGCCGGCAGCGGCAGGGCCGGCGTCAGCAGCAGATCGAAGCGCTCATGGAACTTGGCGAACGCGCCATGCAACTGAGCGCGCGCGAGCTGGGCGCGGATCAGCTCGGTGGCGGCTATCGTCGCGCCGCGCGCGGCGCCTGCGACCAGCCCCGGATCGCCCAACTCCTTGGCGCGCTCGGCGAAGGGCGCCAGCTGGAACGCCATCGACGACCACCACAGCGTGTTCCAGGCGTCGATGGGATCGCCGATGCCGGGGTCGGTCTCCTCGACCGTGGCGCCGAGGTCCTGGAACATGCGGGCGGCAGCCGCTACCGCACTCGCCACCTCCGCATGCACCCGCTGGGCAAATCCGAGCTTGGGCGAAAAGGCAACGCGCAACCCGCGCACGCCGTCGTCGAGGCCGGCCTGGAAATCGGGAGCAGGCGAGATCCAGCCGTAGACGTCACGCGCATCGGGGGCGGCGATCACGGTCATCGCCAGCGCTGCGTCTGCAACCGTGCGTGTCAGCGGCCCATGATGCGCCAGCGTGCCGAGCGGCGAGGAGGGGAACGCCGGCACACGGCCGCGGGTCGCCTTCAGGCCGTAGCAGCCCGTGAAGGCGGCAGGGATGCGGATCGAGCCGCCGCCGTCGGTGCCCAGATGCAGCGCGCCCATGCCGAGGATGCACGCCGCCACCGCGCCGGCCGACGAGCCCCCCGTCGTCATGCGCGTGTCCCAGGGATTGCGCGTGAGACCCGTCAGCGGGCTGTCGCTGGTGGCCTTCCAGCCGTACTCCGGCATCGCCGTCTTGCCGAGGATCACCGCGCCCTGCTCTCTGAGCCGCGCCACCGCCGGCGCGTCGATCTTGTGCGGCGCGGCGGGCGTCAGGCGCGAGCCGAAACGGGCGGGCATGCCCTCGACCAGGATGTTGTCCTTCACGCCCACGGGCACGCCGTCGACGAGGCCCATCGGTTTGCCCGCCTGCCAACGTGCTTCCGATTCCTTTGCAGCGGCCAGCGCGCCGCCGGCATCGAGATGGCAGTAGGCGTTGACGATGGGGTTGAAGCGCTCGATGCGGGCAAGCGTGGCCTTGGTCGCCTCGACCGGCGAGAGCTTCCTGGCGCGATAGAGCGCGATGAGCTCGGTGGCGGAGAGGAGGGCTGGGTCGGTTGAGGGGTTCATCAAAACAGCGCTCGCGATTGGAAGCCGAAGTTTGCGCCTGACTGTCATACCGGCG
>DATEVP010000548.1:0-3150 GCA_035258465.1 Hyphomicrobiaceae bacterium | reverse complement strand
GGCAATCGCCCCTCCTCGAGTTCGGCATCGATGACGTGCGCCAGCTCCGCCTCGCAGGCCCGGTCGTGCGCCAGCGCCAAGAGCTCGACCGTCACCTTGCACGCCCGCCGGTCGCCGACCTCGGCGCACAATGCCTCGAAGGCTCGGGCATAGGCCGGCCGCGGGAACAGCTGGTCGCGGTAGACCAAATTGAGCAGCGCCATCGGCTTTCTTCTGAGCGCATGGATGACGTGCCGATAATCGACGACATGCCCGCCCTTGCTCTCGGAGACCATCCGTCCCCGCCGCAGGGTCATCATCGGCGTCGAGCCGAGGAAGCAGTCGAGGCGGTCATCGTAGAGATGCACGCGCAGGCGATGACCGATGAGCCGCGAGGGAGCCGTGTAGAACACCCGACGCAGAGTGAAGCCGCCGCTCGATGTCACCGTGACGATCTTCTCCTCGTAGTCGGCGGTCCGCCGCTTGGGCAAGGGCGACAGGCTGGCCCGTTCCAACTCGATCCGCTTGCGCTTGTTGGCATTCTGCTGTCCAACGATCTCGTCGACGAAGCGGCGGTAGGCACCGAGGTCGTCGAAGTCCCGGCTGCCGCGCAACAGCAGCGCATCCTCCAGCACTTTCTTGAGATGGCCGTGTGGGCTCTCGATCGAGCCGTTCTCGTGCGCGATGCCGGGGTTGTTGCGGGACGGCGTCATAGCGTAGTGGCGCATGAGGCCCTGGTAGCGCTGCGTCAGGTCCTCCTGGGCTTCGCGGTCCAGGTTGCGGAACGCCGCCGACAGGCTGTCACTGCGATGTTCGAGTGGAACCCCGCCGAGCGCCCACAGGGCATTCTGCAGGCCCTCGGCCAGCGCCGTGAAGCTCTCGCCGCCAAGCACGACATGGGCATGCGCAAAGCCCGAGAAGGCGAGGCGGAAGTGATAAAGGCGATGCTCCAGCAGGACGCCGGCGATCATCACGCCGAGCACCTTCGTGTCGGTGAAGTCGGACAGGCCGAGACGGCCAGGCGGGTGCTCCTGCCGGAACACGACATCCTGCTCCGGTCCGGCCAAGGCCCGCCACGCCCGCATGCGCCGCTCCAGCGTGCGCCGGATGCCAGGGCCGATCTCGGGATGGCGACGCCGGAGCTCCGCAAGGACGGCAATGGCGCGCAGGCCTGGGGCCGCCTTCAGGATCGGCACGATCTCGGCGTCCCATACGTCGGCCAGCGGATCGGGCCGTCGTCGTCCGCGCGGGGCCTTCTTCTGCGAGGGCAGGCGCGGATCAGCCTCGATCCGGTAGCCGGTCGCTGGCGAGAAACCCGCCTTGGCGGCGGAGACAGTGGTGGTGTGGGTTGGTCGGGAACTCATGTACAGCCTCATCTGGTGGTCGCTGATGTGGAGGCCGGGCAAATGCTGATCCCTCGAAGTTCGAGACGAATCAGCAGCTTGGCACCGTCCTACTCGACCGCCAGAAGAGTGTTGAAAAACCTGCCGCCGGGGGTGGGCTGCCGTCGATCGGGCTCCGCCCTATCCAGAAACTCGGTTGGGGGCCGGTTGTGTCATGCGACAGCCCTGATGTCGACCGCGTAGCCGAGGCTACGGATGCGATTGGCCAGCTTGGCAGCGATGCGGGCCGGATCGCGGCGGGCGAAGTGGTCGGCGCCGAGGTCCTGGTAGCAGGTGCCGTCGGCGAGCATGTGGTAGGCGGTCGCGAGGAGCGAGGCGGCGACGGCGACCACCGCCTTCTTCGGGCCGCAGCGAGCCTTGAGGCGCAGGAACTGGGCCTGGAAGTAGCTGTTCTTCTTGCGGCCGGCGGCCCAGGCGCATTGCACGAGCACCGGCTTCAGCCAGGGCGCGCCCTTCTTGATGCGCGTCGAGCGGCGCTTGCCGGCACTCTCATCGAGGCGTGGGACCAGGCCTGCCCACGACAGCAGGTGCCCGGCCGTCGGGAACTGGGTCATGTCGGTGCCGATCTCGGCGATCAGGATCTCGGCCGAGGTCTGGCTCAAACCGGGGATCTCCTTCAATCGCTCGATGGCGTCTCGAAAGGGGGAAAGCGCAGCCTCGATCCGCGCGTCGAAGGCCGCAATCGTCGCCTCCAGCTGCTCGATGGTCTTCAAATGCTGGTCGATGAGGAAGCGATGATGCTCGCGCACATGACCGCGCAAAGCATCCGCCAGATCGGAGCGCGAGGCGGCGAGCCGGGGACCACCGAGCTCGGCGAGCTTGGCTGGGTCCGTCTCGCCCACGACGATGGCCTTCAGAATGCGCCGACCACTCATTCCCAACACGTCCGTGATCGCCGACGACAGCTTGACGTTGGCTTCCTCCAGCACGGCCTGAATGCGCTGCGTGTGCTGCACGATCTCGCGCGTGAGCTGCTTTCTCGTCCGGGTGAGGTCGCGCAGCTCCTGGATCGGCTGCGGCGGCACGAAGCTCGCCCGGATCAGGCCGTGCGCCAGAAGATCCGCGATCCAGGTCGCATCGTTCACGTCACTCTTGCGGCCGGGCACCCCCTTGATGTGCGCCGCGTTGGCCAGGATCAGCCCGAAGCGGCCCTCCAGGATGTGCCAGACCGGCTTCCAGTAGACGCCTGTCGCTTCCATGGCGACATGCGTGCATTGTGCCGCTTCCGGCCACTCCGCCAGCTCGATCAACCCCTTGGTCGTCGTTGGGAACCGGCGCACCTCGTAGCTCGCCTTCCCGCCGACGACCAGCCGCACGCAGGCCACCACCTCGACCTTGTGCACGTCCAGACCCGCGCACCGCTTGTGCAACGTCTTCATTTCGCGCCCTCCTCCAGGCGCGGCCAGCGTGAAGCCCTTGCTCGTTGAACTCTATCCACTGTGCTCAGGAACGCGCGCCGACCACAACCGGCCGGTGCACGACTTGGCCACAATATCGGGTGCTCGAAGGGCCTCCGGTCAAACTCACTCACGGGCTCGCATGCACCAAGGCGGGGCCAACCTCTCTGCCGACCGCGCCACAGCATAGACCCGTTTCATCCATCCGGGTGCGCCAAGCGAATGGGAACTCACTCCGGCAGCCCACCCGCGCCTCGTCTCATCCTGATTTACGCTGGTTCTCACCTTGATTGTCGCGCCGCATTTCCGTCCATCCGCAACATTCTAGGCCAGTCCAGCACGCTCGACTTGCGCTACGCCATGCAGCACCA
>DATEVP010000547.1:0-5526 GCA_035258465.1 Hyphomicrobiaceae bacterium | reverse complement strand
CCCTTGAGGCCGCCGATGATCTGGGTGAGGTGGTCGAGGTCCCACACCTCGACCTCGATCTGCATCTCCGTGAAGTCGGGCGCGCGGCGCACCATGCGCACGTTGTCGATGTTGCCGTCGGCCTCGCCGATGACTTGCGCGATCTGCGCCAGGCTGCCCGGCTCGTTGAGCGCGGTCACCACGATCTTGGCGGGGAAGCGCTCGGGCTTGTCGGGGTCGATGTCCCAGGTCACGTCGATCCATTTCTCGTGCTCGAACTCCTTGAGCCTGGGCGAATGGATCTGGAAGATGCTGATGCCGCCGCCCTCCGACAGCACGCCGACGATGCGGTCGCCGGGCACCGCGCCGCCCTCCTCGAAATGGACGGGCAGGTCGCTGCGCAGGCCGCGAATGGGCAGGAGCTGCACCGGCTTGGCATCGGAGGTGCCGCTGCCGGGCCAGCGGAACTTGAGGCCGATCACCTTGGCCAGGTTGAACCAGCCTTCCTCGCCCTGGGTCCGCTCGCGGCGGCTCTTCTTGCGCGGCTTGGCCGCTTCCTCGGTAAGCTCCGCCTCCGGCACGACGGCGCGGATCACGTCCTTCACGGGCAGCTCGCCGCGGCCGACGGTGGCGTGCACCTCCTCCACCGATTTCTGCGACAGGCGGGGGAGACCCTTCTTCAGCTTCTCATCGGAGTAATCCTGGCCCACCCTGCGGAAGGCCGAGACCAGCAGGCGGCGGCCAAGCTCGGAGTATTGCTTGCGGAGCGCGTCGCGAGCCGCGCGGCGGATCGAGGAACGCGCCTTGCCCGTGATGGCGATGCGCTCCCAGGCGGCCGGTGGCGTCTGGCCCTTGGCCACCAGCACCTCCACCTCGTCGCCGTTCCGCAGCTCCGTGGTGAGCGGCATCTGCCGGCCGTTGATCACCGCGCCCACGCACCAATTGCCGATGTCGGTGTGGACCGCGTAGGCGAAGTCGATCGGGGTGGCGCCGCGCGGCAGGGCAATCAGCCGCCCCTTGGGCGAAAAGCAGAACACCTGGTCCTGGAACAGCTCGAGCTTGGTGTGCTCCAGGAATTCTTCCGGGTTGTCGCCCTCGAGCAGCGTATCGACCAGGCGGCGCAGCCAAATGTAGGGGTTCTCCTTCAGCGGCGCGCTGCGCGCACCGCCGTTGGCCGCGACGGCACCGTCCGGCTGGCTCGTCTGGTCCTTGTAGAGGGCGTGCGCCGCCACGCCGTAGTCGGCGATCTGGTGCATCATGTCGGTGCGAATCTGCAACTCGACGCGCTGATGGCGCGGGCCGACGATGGTCGTGTGCAGCGACTGGTAGTTGTTCTGCTTCGGGGTCGAGATGTAATCCTTGAAGCGGCCCGGCACGGCCCTCCACGCCGAATGCACGATGCCGAGCGCACGGTAGCAGGCGTCGAGACTGTCGACGACGATGCGGAAACCGTAGATGTCGGACAGCTGCTCGAGCGAGATCTGCCGGTTCTCCATCTTCCGCCAGATCGAGAACGGCTTCTTCTCGCGGCCGTAGACCTCGGCCGCCAGTCCGGCCCCGGCCAGCTTGGATTTGAGCGCCGCGACGATTTCCTCCACCAGCCCGGCGTTCTTGCTGTGGATTTCGGCCAGCTTGTCGACGACGGTCTTGTACGCCTCCGGATATCCCCACCTGAAGGCCAGCGCCTCGAGCTCGTCGCGCATGGTCTGCATGCCCATGCGACCGGCCAGCGGCGCGTAAATCTCGAGCGTCTCCTCGGAAACGCGCCGCCGGCTCTCGGGCCGCATGTGCTCGAGCGTGCGCATGTTGTGCAGGCGGTCCGCCAGCTTGATCAGCAGCACGCGAATGTCGCTCGAGATGGCGACGAGGAGCTTGCGGAAGTTCTCCGCCTGCTCGGCCTTCTTGGTGACGAGATCGAGCTTCTTGATCTTGGTGAGGCCCTCGACCAGCGCGCCGATCTCCTTGCCGAACATCTGATCGATCTCGGCGCGCGTGACGTCGGTGTCCTCGATCACGTCATGCAGGAGCGCCGCCACGATCGTGGCGTCATCGAGCTTGAACTCGGTGAGGATGGCGGCCACTTCGAGGGGGTGGGAGAAGTAGGGATCGCCGGAGGCGCGCTTCTGGTTGCCGTGCGCCTTCATGGCATAGACGTAGGCGCGATTGAGCAGCGCCTCGTTCGCGCTGGGGTCGTACTTCAGGACCCGGTCCACCAGCTCGTACTGGCGCATCATGGCACGCCTCGCGGGCTTCCGCTCGCGCGGATCACACGGCTTCCCTGGGCGGCAGAGGCTGGCGCAGAGCCCGGCATGCCATGAGGAGGAGGTGCCCTCCCAAGACTGCCGCTATCAGCCCCGCCCAGAGCCACCGCCGGAGTTGCCGCCGCCGTTGGCGGACGGCTCGGTCGGCGTCAGGCTCTCCATGCCCCGCAGGAGCTGCTCTTCCGTGATCACATCGACCACCGTATCCGTCGACTGATCGTCGCGGCCCAGGATCGGCCGCCGCTCGACGGGAAGGCTCGGCGCCGCGCCGGCTTCCGGCTCGTCGACCTCGACGTTCTTCTGGATGGAGTGGATCAGCCCCTCCTTCAAATCCTCCGGCGGGATGGTCTTGTCCGCGATCTCGCGCAGCGCGACGACCGGGTTCTTGTCGTTGTCGGGATCGATCGTCACAGGCGCGCCGTTGGCGATGGCGCGCGCCCGGTGGGCGGCAAGCAGCACCAGCTCGAACCGGTTCGGCACCTTGTCGACGCAATCCTCGACCGTCACGCGGGCCATTTTCGTGATCCTTCTACCGGTGATGGGGTCGCGAAAAAGCCTCCGGAACAGCATCGACCGGAGGCGACGTTCGCTCAGCACGCTTGTCGCACGCCGGGCGCTGAAGATCAAGGGTTTGGGGGCGAACGTCGGCGGCTTTGGCGGGGGCAAGCCGCGCCAGCAACGTGCGCGCTCCCAACCCCAGCACCGGATGCCGCCAGTGCGGGGCGACCTCGAGCAGCGGCACCAAGACGAAGGCGCGAGCGTGCATTTCCGGGTGCGGCAGAATGAGGCGCCCCGGTTCGCGCCGGCGCGGCGGCCAGCCGATGCGCCAGCCGCCGTAGTCGATGATGTCCATGTCGAGAGGCCGCGGCCCCCACTTGGGACCCGAGCGCCGTCCGGCGTCCCGCTCGATCCGCTTCAGCAGCCGCAGCAGGGCCGCGGGCGCAAGCGGCGCTGCAACCTGGACAACGGCATTGAGATAGCGGTCCTGCAGTCCCGGGCCCTGCGGCGCCGTCGAGAACACGCGCGAGGCGCGTATGATAGGCACGCGGGCCTGGCACAATTCATCGATCGCCCGTGCCAAGGTTGCGCCTGGCGGCCCCCATGGACCGGGGACGTTGGCGCCGAGCGCGAGGAAAACCTTCAAACCGGCCAATCCTACAGAAGTTCACCAGACTAATCAGAGTTCAGTTCAGGTGGGGTTTTAACTCTAATTGCGCATTCTGGTGCATGGGAGATTTGCGTGAGACTAGGGACTTATGCACAATGTATGGGTTGCACATTGGCATTTCGCCTGTCACATAGCTGCGCTGACCGGTGAGGCGTGCCCGATCCTCCCATTTCGCGGGATGATCGGCATTATGTAACTAAGGGTTGCCAAATGCATTTTTATCCCACGGAGCGCCTGGCGCTTTTTGTTGATGGCGCCAACCTGTACGCCACCGCAAAAGCCCTCGGCTTCGACATCGACTACAAGCGGCTGCTGGCTTTGTTCCGCACCAAGGGTCTCCTGGTGCGTGCGCTCTACTACACGGCGCTCGCGGAGGATCAGGAGTATTCCTCGATCCGGCCCCTGGTCGACTGGTTGGACTACAATGGTTACACGATGGTGACCAAGCCGACCAAGGAGTTCACCGACGCGATGGGCCGGCGCAAGATCAAAGGCAACATGGACATCGAGCTCACGGTCGACGCCATGCGTCTCGTCGAGCACCTGGACCATGTCATCCTCTTCACCGGCGACGGAGATTTCCGCGCCCTGGTCGCTGCCATGCAGATGCGGGGACGGCGCGTAAGCGTCGTATCGACGCTGCAAACGCAGCCGCCGATGGTCGCCGACGAGCTGCGCCGCCAAGCCGACCAGTTCATCGATCTGGCTGATCTGGAGGACCAGATCTGCCGCGATCCCGCGACCCGCCCGGTGCGCGAGCCGGGTTCGCGCGTGATCCCCTCGCGTCGCACCGCCGCCCCGGTGGCCTCGACGCTGGACTACCCCGACGATGAGGACGAAGGCCCAAGCCGTACTTGAGAGGCCATGCGTCCTTAAAGCCGAGCGTGCGGGGCTGAGGTCCGCCGATACGGGGAAGCCATGCTGGGGGATGCGGCCGAGGCTCCCCGCGATTGCCCCCTGTGCCCTCGCCTGGTCTCGTTTCGGATCGCCAACCACGCGGCCGAGCCCACTTGGCACAATGGTGCGGTGGCCTCCTTCGGATCGGCCGATGCGCGCCTGCTGATCGTGGGGCTGGCGCCGGGCCTCAAGGGCGCCAACCGCACGGGGCGGCCGTTCACCGGTGACTTCGCCGGCGACCTGCTCTACCAAACCCTGCTCGCCCTCGGCTTTGCCCGCGGCAGCTACGCGGCCCGGCCGGACGACGGGCTGGTTCTCGTCGATTGCATGATCACCAACGCGGTGCGCTGCGTGCCGCCGGAGAACAAGCCGACGCCGGCCGAGATCGCCACCTGCCGCCGGTTCCTGGCAGGCCGCATCGCCGCCATGCCGCGCCTTGCCGTCATCATGGCGCTGGGCCGCATCGCCCACGACAGCACGCTTGCGGCGCTGGATCTTCGCAAGTCTCAATTCCAATTTGCGCATGGTGCGCGCCACGAGGTGGGGCAAAGCCTCACCCTCTTCGACAGCTTTCATTGCTCCCGCTACAACACCAACACCGGGAAGCTCACGCCGGAGATGTTCCGCGCGGTGGTGGCTGCCATCCGGACCAAGCTGGGCGCCGCGTAGCTATTGGACCGTGTGCGGCTATTTGGGCCGCAGGAACTTGCGCGGCGGACGGCACCAGACGTTGCTCAGATCCGACACGAGCCACGACACGGACAGCGCCGAGACGCCGGCAATGAGGAACGTGATCCCAAGCCAAAGGGAGCGATCGCGAACGATCGTGTCCGGCGCGTCTGAGCTGACGAACATCGCGAAGACGCCGATGACGGCAAATCCCAATCCGAGCGCCGACCCTGCGACTCGCGTACCCATATCGGTCGTATAGATCCTCATCGGATGCGGTCCCCTCGCTGCCGGTCGGTTCAACTCGCTCATCCTGCAGGCGCGCGGCCCGTTGCGCAAGCGGCCCAACGCGGCACGGCCCTCACCCGGCTATCCGGGCACCACGCGCAGGATGTGCCCTTCGGGGCTGTCGGTCAGCAGCAACAGCACGCCGTCGGGGCCCATGCGCACGTCGCGAACGCGCTCGCGCAGCTCCGTGAGCAGGGCCTCCTCGCCCACGACTTTTTCGCCGTCGAGCACCAGCCTGTGGAGCGCCTGCCCGGCGAGCGCGCC
>DATEVP010000546.1:0-8382 GCA_035258465.1 Hyphomicrobiaceae bacterium | reverse complement strand
GCTTGTCACCGGCATCCAGCGCCCGGCAAACTCGACGATGGGTGCTGTGGCCCGATGGATTCCGGGCACAAGGCCCGGAATGACAATCGAGGTGCCCATGCCCCTGAAGCGCGAGCCCAATGTCGAGGACCCGGACCGGCTCTACGCCGCCATCATCGATGCGCACTGCGGCCTCAGCGACGCCGAGAGCGTGGCCTTCAACGCCCGCCTGGTGCTGCTGCTTGCCAACCACATCGGCGACGAGGCCGTGCTGCGCGAGGCGCTGGAGGTGGCGCGCAAGTCGATCGGCAAATAGCTACGCCCTGGGTCGTCATTCCCGCCAAGCGGAGCGCTGAGCGGGAATCCAGCGCCAAACGCCAGCGCGGAATCCTGGATTGGATTCCCGCTTCCGCTAGACGCTTCGCGGGAATGACGGCACCTCAAGCTGCCGCGGTCGCCTGGGCGGCAGTTCGTGCCTTGGCCAGGGCCGCCGCGGCCA
Organism: Hyphomicrobiaceae bacterium; assembly: GCA_035258465.1. Classification (GTDB taxonomy): domain Bacteria; phylum Pseudomonadota; class Alphaproteobacteria; order Rhizobiales; family Hyphomicrobiaceae; genus AWTP1-13. The sequence continues at coordinate 7,904 of DATEVP010000546.1, read as the reverse complement.
CGTAATCCGGCTTGCCGCTGCCGAGCAGGGGCAGGCTGTCGACAGCCACGATCTCCGACGGCAGCATCAGGTCGGACGCGCCTTTGGCCTTGGCGTGGCGCACGAGCTGATCGCGTTTCAAGCCAGCGTCGGTGGTGAGCAGCACCAGCCGCTCGCCCTTGCGCGCATCGGGCAGCGCCACCACGACCAGCCCCGCGCCGGGCCACGCCTCCGAGGCCAGCGCCTCCACCGCCGACAGGGACACCATCTCGCCGCCGATTTTGGCGAAGCGCTTGGCGCGGCCCTTGATGGTGATGAACCCCTGCGCGTCGATCGCCACGATATCGCCGGTGTCGTGCCAGCCGTCATCGAGCCCTTCCAGCACGCCCGGCTTCTCCACCCGGTAGTAGCCGAGCATCACGTTGGGCCCCTGCACGTAGAGGCGCCCGCCGTCGGCGATGCCGGCGACCGGCTCGAGCCGCGCCCGCATCAGCGGGGAGAGGCGACCCACCGTGCCGGAGCGGCTGGCGATCGGCGTGTTCATGGCCAGCACCGGCGCCGTCTCGGTGACGCCGTAGCCTTCGAGGATGCGCACGCCGAACTTGTCCATGTAGATCTGCCGCGTGCTCTCCTTCACCGCCTCGGCGCCCGCCACGATCAGGCGCAGGGAGCGGAAGTCGTAAGGGTGCGCCGTGCGCGCGTAGCCGCGCAGGAACGTGTCGGTGCCGAACAGGATGGTGGCGGCGTTGTCGTAGATGAGCTCCGGCACGATGCGGTAGTGTAGCGGCGAGGGATAGAGGTAGACCGGCACGCCGCCGAGCAGCGGCATGATGAGCCCGCCCGTCAGCCCGAAGGAGTGGAACACGGGCAGCGCGTTGAACACGGTGTCCTCGCCGTTGGCATCGATGCGGGTGAGGCACTGCGCGCAATTGGCGAGCACGTTGCGATGCGAGAGCACCACGCCCTTGGGCGCGCCCTCGGAGCCCGACGTGAAGAGGATGACCGCCGGATCGTTCGGCGTGCGGGCAACGCGCGGGTGCCCACCGGCCAGGATGCCGGCGACCTTGTCGCGCAGGCCGACCGTGTCGCGGACATCCTCCAGATAGACGACGCGCAGGTCCTTGCCGAGCTCATCGACGAGACCCGTCAGCCGCGCCTTGCTCACGAACACGCGCGAGGTGAGGATCGCCGAGACGCCGGCGGCGCGGCAGCCCGCCTTGATGTTGGCGGCACCGCTGGTGAAGTTGATCATGGCCGGCACGCGCCCGATCCCCTGCAGGGCGAAGAAGGCAACGGCGACGCCGGCCGAATTCGGCAGCATCAGCCCGACCGCGCCGCCGGCGGGCGCCAGCGGCTCGAGCTTGGCGCCGAGCACCTGGGCGCCCAGCACCAGCTTGCGGTAGCTCAGCTTGACACCCAGCGGGTCGCTGAGCGCGGGCCTGCCCGTGTCGCGCGTCTCGCGCGCCTCCACCAGCGCCTCGAACAGCGTGCGGTCGAAGCGCGCCGTCGCTACGGCCGCATCGACCATGATGTCCTGCAGCGCCAGGCCCGCGGCCTGCCGGCGCGTCTTGCCTTTGAGCGCAGGGTCGACAGTCAGCTTGCGCGGCGGCAGGAACGTCACCTTGATCTTGGGGAACAGGGCCTTGCGGATTTGCGTAGACCGCAGGTAGCCCAGGGCCGAGCGCTCGGCGCCCTCGATGCGCGCCGGCACGATCCAGGCGCCGGCCTTGTCGGCGATCATGGCGGCGCCGTCGTAGGCCTTCATCAGGCCGCCGGTTATCGTGATGCGCCCCTCCGGGAAGATGACGATCATCTCGCCGGCCTTGAGCGCGTTGACCAGGGTGCGCGTGGCGAGCGGCTTGGTCGGCTCCAGCAGATGCGCGCGGATGTGACGTAGGAACGGCCGCACCCACCAGGTCTCGCCCATCTGGCTGTTGACGGCGAAGGCCGCCTGCTTCGGCAGGATCGCGTGCAGCAGGGGGCCGTCCAGCAGGCTCACGTGGTTCGGAGCGATGACGACGCGCTCGCCGGCGCCCGGGATGTTCTCGAGGCCCTCCACCTCGAGCCGAAAGAAGAACTGGAAAAGCATCCGGGCGAAGTCGCGCAGCACTTCCGTGCCCCACGCGCGTGCCACGAGCGCCATGCAGGCAATGCTCAGGACGCCGAGTGCCGCGAAGATCACGCCGATGCCGATGCCCGTCCCCTGCAGCGCGGCGACGATGCCGCCGGCGGCCACCATGTAGGCCGCGTTGAGGACGTTGACCGCGGCGATGACGCGTGCGCGCCGGTCCACGGGCGCCCAGGCCTGCACGGCGGCAAACGACGGCACGATGAACAGCCCGCCGGCAATCGCCAGGCCGCACAAGGCGACGAGCAGCGCGAGCCCGGCTGGAGACGCAAGCAGCGCTGCCGGCCCGACGGGCTCGGCGCCGGGCGAGATCACGGAGGCGATGGAGGCGATCGCCAGGGCGAACAGCCCCATCAGCAGCGCCCCCAGCGGCACCAGCGCCAGGTTCGGCCGGCCGTGGCTTGCGCGCGCCGCCAGCACGGAGCCGACGGCAATGCCGACGGTGAAGACGGCGAGGCACAGCGTGACAACCCCTTCGCTGCCGCCGATGACACTCTTGACGAGCGCCGGCAGCAGCGTCAGTGCGACGAAGCCCACCACCCAGAACCAGGAGACGATGTGCGCGCCGCCCCACAGCCGCGCGTCCGATCTCAATTCGCCGAGCAGGGCGATGGTCGAGACCCAAGGATTGCGAGTGATGGCAAGGCCGGGGGCGGCGGGCCCGGCAACGGGGATCGCGCGGGCGAAGAGCCACGACGTGACGGCCAGCGCCAGGATCAGGATAACGATGAGCTGGGCGCTCTGGGCCTCCGCCACGGCAATGCCGCCGGCAATGGTGCCGACGAGGATGGCGAGGAAGGTCGCGCCTTCCACCAGCGCGTTGCCGGCGGGCAGCTCGGCGGTGGCGAGCTTCTCGGGCAGGATGCCGTATTTGACCGGCCCGAACAGCGCCGCAACGCCGCCGAAGAGGCCGAGCGCGACGAACAGGATCGGCACCGAGTGGAGGAAAAAGCCGAGCGCGGCGATGCCGGCGATCGGGATCTCGGCGAGCCGGATGCGCTGGGCCACGAACGCCTTGTCATGGCGGTCGGCAAGCTCACCGCCGAGCGCGGAGAGGATGAAAAACGGCGCAATGAACACGATGCCGGAAAGCGTGATCAGCGTGGCGGCGTGCTCGCCGCTGGCGGCGCCCACCCCGCCGAGCCCGAACAGGATCAGCATGCCCAGCGCATTCTTCAAGAAGTTGTCGTTGAGCGCGGAGCAGAGCTGACACCAGAACAGCGGCGCAAACCGCCGGGACCTCATCAGGCTCGTGAACATGGATTTCCTCGGTTGCGTGCGAAACCGGCCATTTCCAGCAGACTAATCGCATCGTCTCAACGAATGATGGCTGGATTATGAACATCGTTCATTTCGCGCTGTCCGCACCCCCACTTTGGTTGAAGGGGTGTTTGTGCGCCGAACGCACACGCCGGCCACCGAGCCAAGACTCGACACCGACCTGCGCTTGTCGAGGGGCGGCTGGGCGGCACCGCTGCGGCCGCGCGGCTCGACGAGTTCACCACCGGGCTATCGGGCTCGCGCGTGGCTACCGCTTGGATTTCCCGCGGCGCGCGCAGTCGAGCAAATCACTTGAATCGCTGGTCGGGGCGGCGCAGATAACCATTGCAGGATTTCGAGGCCCCGATGCAGACCAAAAGCGACACCCGAGTGCGCGTCATCGTCAACGGCGAGGCGACCGGCACCGACGCCCGTACGCTTGCCGAGCTGATCGCCGAGCTCGGCTTCGCCGAGACGCAAGTCGCAACCGCCGTCAACGGCGACTTCGTGCCACGGAGCGCCCGCGCCGCAACCGCGCTGGCTCCCGGCGACACGATCGAGATCGTGGCGCCCCGCCAGGGCGGCTGATCTGGAACGCGGGAGCCGGCCTGTCCCTCCTCCCAGGCGCCAGTGAGGGGCAAGGGGAACGCCCGCGTAGGCCGGACATTCCCCACGCGCCGCTGACGGACTCAAGAGCAGGGTACAGTAATCATAGCCCCGATAGCGGCAGAGTACTGCTTGCACTCCGCCGGCGCTGCTGACGGGGCAGGCGGAGCTGGCGTGGCCACCACAGCGCTAGCAGCGGCAGTCGCAGGGGCCATCGCAGTCGCAGCGCTGGGCGATTTGGCCTCGCGTTTCGGTTCAACCTTCTTGACGACCTTTCTGACTGTCATCGGCGCCCTTGCCGATTGGCTTCTGTAGGCGCCATGGCTTCCACCACAGCCAGCAAGCGCTGGTTCGGCGGCTACGAGGGCCAGAAGGATCACGCTGGCGGACATGATTTTCATTGCCTCATCTCCTCATGGTGATAGGGACGTGATGTGCCAGCGAACCTGCCATGACAACCGCCGTCACAGCTGTTCCCTCCGGAACACCCGGATCGGCTCCACCTCCGGACATGGACTAGGCCCCTGAGACGCCTATTGTCACATCGCGGCGGCCACCACGCGTCCGCCTCCGGGCCATACGGCTGGCAGGCCTGCCTTGTGCATTCCACACGTTGGCAAAGGGGCGCATCCCTGCTTAGCTGACTGGGCCAGGCTGGATGTGCCTGAGGACAAGTCCAATGAACGCACCCGAGCCCCGCACCGCCGGCGCCAAGCCGCTCACGCTCTATGGCGTGGAGGTGGCCTCGCGGCTGCTCGTCGGCACGGCGCGCTATCCCTCCCCGCAGGTGATGGCGAGCGCGGTGAAAGCCGCGCACGCCTCGATCGTCACGGTCTCCGTGCGCCGCGAGCGGGCGAGGGCCGGCACGGGCGAGCGCTTCTTCGATCTGATCAAGGCGCTGGGCGTGCGAGTGATGCCCAATACGGCCGGCTGCCGCACGCCGAAAGAGGCGATCACCACGGCGCAGATGGCGCGCGAGCTCTTCGCCACCGACTGGATCAAGCTCGAGGTGATCGGCAACGACGATACGTTGCAGCCGGACTTGTTCGGTCTCCTCGAGGCCGCCGCGGCCCTCACCAGGGACGGCTTCAAGGTGTTCCCCTACACGACCGAGGATCTCGTTGCCGCCGAGCGCCTGGTGGCGGCGGGCTGCGAAGTCCTCATGCCGTGGGGCGCGCCGATCGGCACCGGCCGCGGGCTCGCCAACCGCTATGCGCTGAAATCGCTGCGGCAATACTTCCCGGCCGTGCCGCTCATCATCGATGCCGGCATCGGCGCGCCCTCGCAGGCAGCCGAGGCCATGGAGATGGGCTTCGACGCCGTGCTGCTCAACACCGCGATCGCCTCGGCCGCCGACCCCGTGCGCATGGCGCGCGCGTTTGCCTCCGCCATCGAGGCCGGGCGGCTCGCCTACGAAGCGGGCCTGATGGAGATGCGCGACACGGCGGCTCCGTCGACGCCGGTCGCGGGCACGCCGTTCTTCGACCTGGAACGGCCATGACGGCTGCGAGGGCAACCGGCCTCGACGTCTTCTACCCGATCGTGCCCGACGTCGCCTGGCTGGCGCGGCTTGTTCCGTTGGGTGTGCGCACGATCCAGCTCCGCCTCAAGGAGGCCTCCCCCGAACGCATCCGCCGCGAGATCGCCGAGAGCCTGGAAATCTGCGCGCGTTTCGGCTGCCAGCTGATCGTCAACGACTACTGGCGCGAGGCGCTGGCGCTGGGCGCCGACTACGTCCATCTCGGGCAGGAGGACCTGGCCGGCGCCGATGTGCCGACCATCCAGGCCAAGGGCGTGCGGCTGGGTATCAGCACGCACAGCGAGGAGGAACTCGCCATCGCGCTTGCCGCGGGGCCCGATTACGTTGCGCTCGGCCCCATCTACGAGACCAAGCTCAAGGTCATGAAATGGGCCCCGCAAGGGCTTGCCCGCATCGGCGACTGGAAGAAGCGCATCGGCCCGCTGCCTCTCGTGGCCATCGGCGGCATCACGCCGGAAAGGGCGGACGGCATTATTGCCGCCGGGGCCGACAGCATCGCCGTGATCACCGATTTCTTCACCCATGCCGATCCGGAGGCCCGGGTACGCCTGTGGTTGAGCTGGGCCGAACGGGTCAGGCCCTGATTTTTCGAGGCGTCGAGCGCGGCATTTGGCCTTTCGCCCGGCCCATGATGGATTGTGACAGCGACCCGTGATGGACTGGCCGGAGGGCCCTGCGCTGACAAGTCGACACGTTCGGGCGTCCTTATTGCCTATCGGTTGGTTGCATGGCCTATCGCTTGAAGCTTCAGGAGCCCATTGCCGAGGGCGTGCGGCGCGTCGGACTCGAGCAGATCGAGATCGCGGAGACCAAGCTTGCGAGCGACAAGGACGTTCCCGCCGCGGTTCATGACGCGCGCCGGTGCCTGAAGCGGCTGCGGGCGCTGCTCCATCTCGTGCGGCCGGGGCTCGACGAGACCGCGTACCAGCGCGAGGCGGACCAGCTCGCCGCCATCGGCAAGCTCCTGTCGCGGACGCGGGACCGCCATGTCATGCAGCAGACGCTGGCCAAGCTGGAGAAGCAGCCGGGCGGCCTGCCGAAAGCCACGGCGACCCGGCTGCGCAAGCTGGTGGCCGATGGCAAGCCAGACGACGCTGGACAAGCGAGCTCGGATGGGCGGCGCCCGGCGCTCAACCGCCTCAAGCAGGCGCGCAAGCTCTTTGCCGGCAAGGCCATCGACGATCTCGAGCTCGACCACCTCGTGGAGGGCCTCGAGACCACCTACAGGAAGGCGCGCAAGGCGCTGCGCAAGGCCTACGCCAAGCCGAGCGACGAGGCCTTCCACGCCTGGCGCAAGTCGACGCAGCGCCACTGGCGCCACATGCTGCTGCTCTCCCACGGGTGGCCCGAGGCACTGCTGGCGCGCGCCGGCGAAGCCAAGGAGCTGTCCCGCCTCCTCGGCGAGGACCACGACTACTCCGTCCTGGTCGCGTTCGCGCAAGCCGAGGGCCAATCAACGCTCAGCCCTGCCGATCTGGCGTCGCTCGAGGCCCTGTGCCGAGCGCGTCAGGATCAGCTCAGGGCGTGGGCGAAGCCGCGCGGCGACAGGCTCTTTGCCGAGGACGAGGAGAGCCTCAAGGAGCGCATCGCGCTCTACTGGTCCTCGGCCACCTGCCTGTCGGGCCTGAAGGGGACCCAGGAGGAGGCGAAAGCGCCGGCCCCGGCCGTGAAGACCAAGCGCGTGCCGCGCCGGCGCCGCGGCGGTCAAGGCGCCCGCCGCCAGGGCTGACTGCCGCATCACCTCGAAGATGTCTAGAAGTCAGCCGACGATCTTCAGAGGATCGGCCGCCAGTCCTATAAGGACGCGCTACGCCCTCTCGATCCGGAGCGCTCGGCTTTGTCGCTGGAGGAGATCATCTCCCGCTGGTTCCCGACCACCGCGTCGAAGCTCGCGCTCGCGCTCTTCCTCATCGCGCTGGCCGCCTTGATCATGCCCGGCTAGCGTAGGGTCGGTCTCACGGACGGCCCCTGCCTCAAGTCGCCGCCGCAGCGCCGACGGGGCTGGTCTCGATCCTGACCGGCGCCTGCGGCCGCAGATGGCGCAGCTCCGGCCGGTAGCCTTCCACCGCGCGCCCCAGCACGGACTGGACCGCGTCTGCGTCGTCCTTCGCCATCGCCGCGCGCAGCTCACCGAGCAGCCTCGCCAGCTTGTGCGCCGGCAGCCACGGCTCCTGGCTCTTGCGGATGCGCGGATGCTCCGTTGCGCTGACATTCTCGCCCAGCAGCAGTTCCTCGTGCAGCTTTTCGCCGCGGCGCAGACCGATGTAGGCGATCGCCACGTCGCCGTCGGGACATTGCGCGTCACGTACCTCGAGCCCCATCAGGCGGATCATGGACCTGGCGAGCGCGTCGATCCTCACCGGTTCGCCCATGTCCAGGACGAAAACGTCT
>DATEVP010000545.1:0-2040 GCA_035258465.1 Hyphomicrobiaceae bacterium | reverse complement strand
ACGGGCCCCTTGCTCGCACCGCCATAGCCGCGCGTGAGGAATGCCGGCCGGGCACCGAGCTCGGCGAGCAGCGCGGCGACGGCGATCGCGGTCGGCGTCTTGCCGCCGCCGCCGGCGGTGAAATTGCCGATGCAGATCACGGGAAGCAGCGAGCGGTAGGGCGCGACCCGCGCGGCGCGGGCTTCGACCAGCCTGCCATAGAGCCGGCCCACGGGGGCCAGCGCCGAGGCGAGCGCCCCCTTCCTGCGATACCACCAGAACGGCGCCTCAAGACGCATGTTTCAGTGTCGTCTTTGGCGGGAGGTAGCGTTCGAGCTCGGCCAGCGTGCGCGGCAGCGCGCCGCTCATGGCGGCAATGGTGCGGCTTGCGCGCTCCGTCATCGCCCGCCGCGCGCTTGCGTCCTCGAGCAGATTAAGCGCGGCCTCGGCGAGACTTGCCGCATCGCTGACCTCTTGGCAGGCGTCGGCGCGCAGCAACTCGCCATAAGAGTCGCGGAAGTTCTGCCAATTGGGCCCGGTGAGCACGGCGGCGCCGAGCTTGATCGCCTCGACCGGGTTTTGCCCCCCGCGGTCGGCGAGCGAGCCACCGATAAAGGCGACCGGAGCGAGCGCATAGAACAGGCCAAGCTCGCCGATCGTGTCGGCCACATAGATATCGGTCGAAGCCGCCGGCAGTTTTCCTTCCGAGCGCAGCGCCACGGTGAGGCTCGCAAGCTTGATCTGCTCGGCGATCAGCGGCCCGCGCTCGGGATGGCGCGGCACGATGATGGTCAGGAGGTCGGGCCGCGCGGCTCTCATCTTGAGATGCGCCGCCGTCACGGTCTCGTCCTCTCCCGGATGGGTGCTGGCGGCCAGCCACACCGCGCGCCCTGAGAGCGCCGCTTCGAGCTTGCGCTGGCCGTGCAGATCGGCACGCGGCGGCGGCGCGTCGGCCTTGAGGTTGCCCACATCGAGCGTGCGGTGGACGCCGAGCTGGGCGAAGCGCTCGGCGAGGCTGCCGTTCTGCGCGAGCACGAGATCGAAGGCCGAGAACAGCGGCCGGCTCATGCCCGGCCGTCTTCGCCAGCGCTCGAAGGAAGAAGCCGACATGCGGCCGTTAATGAGGAGCAGGGGAATGTCTTGCCCCTTGGTCTCCAGCACGAGATTCGGCCAGATCTCCGACTCGACCAGCACGGCAAGATCGGGACGCCAATGGCGCAAGAAGCGCTGCACGAAGGACTGGTTGTCGAGCGGCACATATTGATGCAGCACGCCCCTGGGCAGCCGCGCGCGCGCCAGCCGCGCCGAGGTGACGGTGGCGGTGGTGAGCAGCATGCGGACCTCCGGCCGCTCGGCGGCGATGGTCTCGATCACCGGCAGCGCGGCGTTGGCCTCGCCGACGCTCGCCGCATGGAACCAGGCGAGGAAGCCGGGAGGCCGCGGCGCACTCGCCAGGCCGTAGCGCTCAGGCCGCCGGCCGGGCTCCTCTTTGCCGCGTCGTGTGCGCCAAGCAAGGATCAGCGGCGCGAACGGCGCCGCCAGGCGCGTGAGCACCCGATAGGCCTTGAGCGACAGCCCAAGCTTGACGGTCCCTTGCTTGAGCACAGGATCACTGGCGTTCAACATCACGCTTCCGGTGCTGCTACTTGCCGGCCACGGCGACGGCCTCTTGGTCCGCCCTCGGCTAAGGGCGCCGCATACCCTCCGGCAATGCCGAACTGAGTGCGATGCAGTCTGGTATAAAGCCCGCCTTTGGCGACCAGCTCATCATGGCGGCCGGTCTCGACGATGCGTCCCTGATCGAGCACGCAGATGAGATCGGCCTTCTTCACCGTGGAGAGGCGGTGAGCGATCATCAACACGGTGCGGCCGCGCATTAGCACTTCGAGCGCGGCTTGCACCTTGGCTTCGGCCTCCGAGTCGAGCGAGCTGGTTGGCTCGTCGAGTAGGAGGATGGGCGCATCCTTGTAGATGGCCCGCGCAATGGCGATGCGCTGCCGCTCGCCGCCGGACAAGAGCCCTCCCGCTTCGCCGACCCTTGTGTCGTAGCCCTTCGGCAGG
>DATEVP010000544.1:0-2912 GCA_035258465.1 Hyphomicrobiaceae bacterium | reverse complement strand
ACGTGATGCCCGGGAAGTTCACGGGATTCGTGAAGGACCCTCCCGGCGTGATATCTTTCGACTTGACCTCGAAGTAGCCGGCGGTCGCGCCGACGTGCCAGTTCAATCCGCTGCCGCCGCTGTTCAGGATCGAGATGTCGCACTGGCTGCCGTGGCAAGGCCGCCAAGCATGGACAGCGCCAACAGGGCAGAGGTGGCGGTCTTCTTCATGACCATTTCTCTTTTCTTCGTTCGCAACGAGCTCTGGTGGCTCGCTCCACAATTCCAGACGGTGCGATGAGTGGAATCTCCGCCTGACGGCGGGCCCGGTAGTGCCGGGGAATCAGGAGCGACAATGACCAGACGAGCACGACGGACGCACTCGCCATCCTTCGAGGCGAAGGTGGCATTGGCAGCGATCAAGGGCGACCGGACGATTGCGCAGTTGGCGGATCAGTTCGACGTTAACCCCAACCAGATCGCGACCTGGAAAACGGCTGCGCTGGTCGCCCCACGGCTACCCCAAAACCGCGAGATCTCCGAAGCATCTCGTCAACGCATTGGTTTCATTGGTGGAGCCGAGCGGGATCGAACCGCTGACCTCGTGAATGCCATTCACGCGCTCTCCCAACTGAGCTACGGCCCCATTCCTGTCGGGAAGCCGGCATGAATGTCTGCCCGCCGGCACGCCTAACTATGCTCCTGGCTCGGATTGCGCAAGTGGCCTCGGGCGGAGTGCCTCGCCCTGCAAGGGCTCGCCCGTCGCAGCACGCCTTATCGGCACGCCGTCCGATCAGCGGGCCGTCCGACCACAGTCCACAACTATCGCGGCCACTACGAACGCGACCCGTAGAAATCGCGGCCTGCCCTATGCCGGCTCGTCGGGCTCCGCCACCGGCCCGCCGATGATGTTCGTCATATCCGCGCCGTCCTCCTCCTCTTCCTCGAGGAAGGTCTCGTCGTCCTCGGCGGCGGCCGGCTCCTCCTCGCCTTCGATCGCCGGCAGCACCTCCTCGCCCTCGGCCACGGGGGCATCCTCGGGCTTGGCGGCGTCATCGACCGCATAGGCCGGCTTCTTGGCGGGCTTGCGCGCCACCTTCTCCTCGGCCACCACCGGAGCTGCCGCGGCCACCGCGGCCATCCCCACCGCGCGCTCATAAGCCGTCTGGCAGATCGGGCAAACGATGGGGTCGCGATTGAGGTCGTAGAACCGGGAGCCGCACTCGGGGTTCTGGCAGGTACGCTTCATGCCGCGTTCGGCTTTGATGGACATTGGGGCCTCGCAAGATCGGACGAGATCGAAATTTGGGGCGCTGATTGCCACGCGCCAGCGGCCCTGTCAAAAGCAAATCGTGGGCATGGAAGCGGGCTGTTTTCAGTCCCCGCCCAGGCGCGCTTCGGAGCCTTGCGCGCCGCTGTTGACAGGCCCGAGACCCCCTGCTCTATGGCAGCGCAGCAATCGCCAGATTGGGCGTAGAGTCCCCGCGTGTCGCACGCCCTCCCAAGACCCCTTTCCGCCGGCAAGAGCCGGGCCCTGTCGGGCCGCGTACGCGTCCCGGGCGACAAGTCGATCTCCCACCGCGCCCTGATGCTGGGGGCGCTTGCCACCGGCCGGACATCGATCACCGGCCTGTTGGAGGGGGAGGACATTCTGGCCACCGCCAGAGCGCTCGAGGCCCTCGGCTGCCCCGTGCACAAGACGGGTGACGTCTGGGAGGTCCTGGGCCGGGGCGTCGGCGGCCTGGCACAACCCGACGGCGACCTCGACTTCGGCAATTCGGGCACCGGGGTGCGGCTGATGATGGGCCTGATCGCCGGCCACGATATAGCCGTGCGTCTCGTCGGCGACGCCTCGCTGAGCCGCCGGCCCATGGGGCGCGTGCTCAAACCGCTGACGGCCATGGGCCTCGAGGTGAAGGACAGGGGGAAGGAAACGCTTCCCCTCCGCCTTCGCGGTAGCGCCGACCTCATTCCCATCGAGTACCGGTTGCCCGTCGCCTCCGCCCAGATCAAATCCGCGGTGCTGCTGGCCGGCCTGCACGCCGCCGGCGCCACCACCGTCATCGAGCCCGAAGCCACCCGCGACCACACCGAGCGCATGCTGCGCCACTTCGGCGCCGAGGTGACGGTCGGCGTGCGCGAGGGATTGCGCGCGGTCACCGTCACAGGCGACGCCGAGCTGGAGGGCCGCCGCGTCACGGTGCCCGGCGATCCGAGCTCGGCGGCGTTTCTCACCGCCGCGGCATTGATCGCGCCAGGCTCGGAAATCGTCATCGACAACGTGCTCGTCAATCCGACCCGCACGGGTTTCTACGTCACGCTGCGGGAGATGGGCGCCGACATCGCCTTCCAGAACGAGCGCGAGGCGGGCGGGGAGCCGGTGGCCGATCTCGCCGTACGGCACTCCAGGCTCAAGGGCGTGCGCGTCCCGCCCGAGCGTGCGCCCAGCATGATCGACGAGTATCCCGTGCTCGCCTGCCTTGCCGCGTACGCCGCGGGCGAGACCCGCATGGAGGGGCTTGCCGAGCTCAAGGTGAAGGAGAGCGACCGGCTTGCCGCCACGGCGACCGGACTTGCGGCCAACGGCGTGGCGGCGAAGGTGGACGGCGATGCGCTGATCGTGGCCGGCGGCAAGGGCGTGCGCGGCGGCGGGATCGTTGCCACCCATCTCGACCATCGCATCGCCATGGCCTTCCTGACCCTCGGCCTCGGCGCCGACCGGCCGGTCACGGTCGACGATGCCGAGACCATCGCCACCAGCTTTCCCGAGTTCCGCGCGCTCATGGAAACGCTCGGCGCAAGCTTCACCGTGCCGGAGGATGTGCGCTGATGGTCGCCGCCCTCCATGGCCGCGCGCAGTCTCCCTCTCCCCGTTCTTACGGGGAGAGGGTCGGGGGGAGGGGCAGCAGCACACTCCGGCGTCGGCGCAAGCC
>DATEVP010000543.1:0-5173 GCA_035258465.1 Hyphomicrobiaceae bacterium | reverse complement strand
TCCACCCTTAGACGGCAACGGCGCCGCGCGGTACGGTCGGCCGTGGAAGACGCCCGGGGCAAGCGTCGGGCGACCAAGGTGCTAGTGACGCAGCTTCATCACGCCGAGCGCTGATAGGTGCCGTGGACAACCTGACGCTGTTTGGCCTGCTCGCCGTCACGGCCATGTTGGTCTTCTATGCCCTGGAGGATCACAGCCCGTGGTACATTCTGGCATTCGCCGGAGCCTGCGCGCTGGCCTCGGTCTATGGCTTCCTGCAGGGTGCATGGCCATTCGGGATCGTGGAGGCCGTGTGGGCCGCCGTCGCGGCGCGTCGCTGGCGATCGAGGCTGGCGGGCTGGCAGCGACGCGGACAATAGGAGTTGGCATGATCGGACGCCTCAACCATGTCGCTATTGCCGTGCCGGACCTGGCCGCGGCCACGGCGCTCTATCGGGCTTCGCTGGGCGCGCAGGTCTCCGCACCCCAGCCCGAGCCGGCGCACGGCGTCACGGTGGTGTTCGTGACCTTGCCCAACACCAAGATCGAGCTGCTGGAGCCGCTGGGCGAGGGCTCGCCGATCGCCGCGTTCCTCGCGCGCAATCCGGCAGGCGGCATCCATCACATCTGCTACGAGGTGGGCGATATCGCAGCGGCGCGCGACAAGCTCGAGGCCGCGGGCGCCCGCGTGCTGGGCGATGGCGAGCCCAAGATCGGCGCGCACGGCAAGCCGGTGCTGTTCCTGCATCCGAAAGACTTCAACGGCACGCTGATCGAGCTGGAGCAGGCGTGAGCGCCATGAGCGTGCCGTTGGCGATCGCGGTCTACGTCGTGATCTGGTGGACCGTGCTGTTCGCCATCCTGCCGATCGGCGTGCGCACGCAAGGCGAGGACGGCACCATCGTGCCCGGCACGCCGGAGAGCGCGCCGACGCGCCCGCGGCTTGTGCGCATCGTGCTCCTCACCACGCTCGTGTCCGGCGTCGTCTTCGCGGGGCTGTGGGCGGCGATCAGCTACAACCTATTGAGCCTGGAGACTCTGATCGGGCGCCGGCCGACTGTGTGAGGCGTGCCCCAAAAACGAAAAGAGCAAGGCCGCGGCGGCCTTGCCCGAAATTGCGCACTCCATCTGCCACTTTACTGTTCGCCGCCTCGTCGTCTGCGCGCTGGCGAACCGTCCATCCCCAGACTTGGGCGCCCTTTGCCCACGCGTCGGTCTTGATGACCCGTTTTTGTGTCGGCACAGTACCCAAGGCGCGGCCTTCTGTCACCCCCTTGGAACGAAAGAAATGGCGCGCTGAAAGTTATTTTCCAGATTGGAAGCGAACGGCGCGATGGTGAAGCACCGGCACCAACCTGGGGTAGCAGGGGCAGCGTCGACGGTCGCGGGAGTTTGCCACCCTGACGCGAACAGGATATTAGCCTGCCCCACCACCCGCGCACGCAAGCTCGGCGGCGATAGCTCGGTGATTGCGGCAGGGGTTCTGCCCGAGTGAATTTGCCCATCAACCGTTCGGGATCCATGCGCCTTTCCCGCTATTTCCTGCCCGTCCAGCGCGAGGCCCCGAAAGAGGCGGAAATCGTCTCCCACCAGCTGATGCTGCGCAGCGGCATGATCCGGCAGGCGAGCGCGGGCATCTATTCCTGGCTGCCGCTGGGCTTCCGGGTGCTCAAGAAGATCGAGCAAATTGTGCGCGAGGAGCAGAACCGCTCCGGCGCCGTCGAAATGCTGATGCCGACCATCCAGTCGGCCGACCTGTGGCGGCAAAGCGGGCGCTATGATGCCTATGGGCCGGAGATGCTCCGCTTTCCGGACCGGCATGAGCGGGAGATGCTCTACGGCCCCACCAACGAGGAGCTGATCACCCAGATCTTCCGCGACAGCGTGAAGTCCTATCGCGACCTCCCGCGCAACCTTTACCACATCCAGTGGAAGTTCCGCGACGAGGTGCGACCCCGGTTCGGCGTGATGCGCGGGCGCGAGTTCCTCATGAAGGACGCCTACTCCTTCGACGTGAGCGTGGAAGCGGCGCGGCATGCCTACAACAAGATGTTCGTCGCCTATTTGCGCACGTTCGCGCGCATGGGCCTCAAATCCATCCCCATGGCGGCGGAGACCGGCCCCATCGGCGGCGACCTTTCCCATGAGTTCATCATCCTGGCGGAAACCGGCGAAAGCCGGGTGTTCTGCCATGCGGACATGCTCGAGATGCGCACGCCGCCGGCCGACACCGACTTCAGCCAGGACCTGAAGCCGATCATCGAGCTGTGGACCCGTCACTACGCGGCGACCGATGACAAGCACGAGCCGGGCCGCTTCGAGCGGGAGGTGCCGGCGGACAAGCGCGTGACCGCCCGGGGCATCGAGATCGGCCATATTTTCTTCTTCGGCACCAAGTACTCCGAGCCCATGGGGTGCCGCGTCCAGGGCCCCGACGGGAACCTGGTGGCGGTGCAGATGGGCTCCTACGGGATCGGCGTGTCGCGGCTGCCGGCGGCGATCATCGAGGCCAGCCACGATGCCGCCGGCATCGTTTGGCCGGTGCCGGTGGCGCCCTTCGAGGTGGCTCTCGTCAACCTCAAGGCGGGAGACAAGGATACGGACGCGGCGTGCGCCGACCTCTACGGCAAGCTCGAGCGCGCCGGCGTCTCGGTGCTTTACGACGACACCGAGGAGCGGGCCGGGGCGAAGTTCGCGACCATGGACTTGATCGGGCTCCCCTTGCAGCTGATCGTGGGGCCGAAGGGCTTGAAGAGTGGCGAGGTCGAGGTCAAGGAGCGCAAGTCCGGCGACCGCATGAGCCTGGGCCCGGACGCGGCCGTCAGGCGGCTGGTCGAGCTGGTGAGCGGGCGGCGCATCCTGGCCTGAGCGGGGCCGCTGGCTGAGCGACACGAGGGAGAGGTACAGGCCCGATGAACGCCCACACCATCGATACCAAGCCGTTCGCGCGCTTCGAGTGGGTGCTGGCGCTGCGCTATCTGCGATCCCGCCGCAGGGAAGGGTTCATCTCCGTCATCGCCGGCTTCTCGTTTCTGGGCATCGTGCTGGGCGTCGCCACGCTGATCATCGTCATGGCGGTGATGAACGGCTTCCGCAAGGAGCTGTTCAACAAGATCCTGGGGCTGGACGGCCACGTGCTGATCTACAAGATCGGCGGCGACTTTGGCGGCTATGACGACGCCGCCAAGCGCCTCGGTGCCGTGCCCGGGGTCAGGCACGTGCTGCCGGTGATCGAGGGCCAGGTGATCGCCTCGACGCCGGTGCAGGCACTGGGCGCCAAGGTGCGCGGCATGAGCGAGGACGGCGTGAAGGCCCTGACCATCGTCGCCAACAACGTGCATGCCGGCACGTTCGACGGGTTCGATGCCCAAGACGGCATCGCCATCGGCACGCGCCTTGCCAATCTGCTGCGGGTCAATATCGGCGATACGGTCACGCTCATCTCGCCCAGGGGCGCGACCACGCCCTTCGGCACCGCGCCGCGCATCAAGCCTTACAAGGTGGCGGTGCTGTTCGAGATGGGCATGGCGGAGTTCGACCGCAGCATGGTCTTCATGCCGCTCAAGGAGGCACAGCGCTTCTTCTCGAAGGGCGACGCGGTCGACGTGCTCGAGGTGATGGTGGAGGACCCCGAGGAGCTCGCCCAGCCGATCGCGGCCATGAAGGAGGTCGGCATCCCGTCGCTGCATTTCACCGACTGGCGCCAGCGCAACGCCAGCTTCTTCACCGTGCTCGAGGTGGAGCGCAACATGATGTTCATCATCTTGTCGATCATCGTGCTGGTGGCGGTGTTCAACATCATTTCCGGGCTGATCATGCTGGTGAAGGACAAGGGCCGCGACATCGGCATCCTGCGCACCATGGGCGCCACGCAAGGCGCCATCATGCGCGTGTTCCTCATTACGGGGGCGAGCATCGGCGTGGTCGGCACCCTTGCGGGGTGCATTCTCGGCATCGCGTTTTGCTGGCGCATCGACGAGATCCGGCAGTTCGTGGCCATGCTGACGCGCACCAAGCTGTTCGATCCCGAGGTCTACTACCTGACGAAGCTGCCAGCCGACATCAATGCCCACACCACGGGCGTGATCGTGTTCATGGCGCTGGTACTGTCCGTGCTCGCCACGCTCTATCCGTCCTGGCGCGCTTCCAGGCTCGATCCCGTCGAAGCGCTGCGCTACGAGTGAGGCGGAGACGGGCCCCGTGCAGGATACGACCACCACCCGCGCCGTCCTGCAGCTCGAGGAGCTGCGCCGCACCTTCCGCCAGGGCGATCGGGAGATACCGGTGCTGAGGGGCGCGTCCGCCGCCCTTTATCCGGGCCAGGCCGTGGCGCTCGTCGGCCCGTCGGGGGCGGGCAAGTCGACGCTGCTGCACATCGCCGGCCTGCTCGAGACGCCCGACGGCGGGCGCGTCGTCATCAATGGCGCCAACAGCGCGCGCTTCAACGACACGGAGCGCACGCGCGTGCGCCGCGGCGCCATCGGCTTCATCTACCAGTTCCACCAGCTGCTGCCCGAGTTCTCGGCGCTGGAGAATGTCATGATGCCGCAGATGATCTGCGGCGTCGGGCGCAGCAAGAGCGAAGCCCGCGCCAGGCAGCTCCTCGGCATGCTGGGCTTGAGCCAGCGGCTCGATCACCGGCCCTCCCAGCTTTCGGGCGGCGAGCAGCAGCGCACGGCGATTGCCCGCGCGCTCGCCAATGCGCCGCGGCTGCTGCTGGCGGACGAGCCGACGGGCAACCTCGATCCGCCGACCGCCGCGCTCGTCTTCCAGGAGCTGCTGGCGCTGATCAGACACACCGGCGTGGCGGCGCTGATCGCCACCCATAACCTGGAGCTTGCGCGCAAGATGCATCGCGTGCTGCGGCTCGAGAACGGCGTGCTGATCGAGACCAATCCAGCGAGCGTCGGCTAAGGCGTTGGGGTGCGGCCCTTCGCGCGTTCCACGGCGGATTTGCCGTGCAAATTTCTGCGCCAAGCTGGGAAAAACTCTTTACAGCACCCCTCGCAGACCCTATCTCCCGGATTCGAATGTCACGGCGGCTTCTGCTGGCTCGAGCAGCGCCCTGGTCCAACCCGACTGGTGGAGGTCCCATGAGATGCACAGGTTCCCATCTGCGGCCGCGCTGATCGGCGCTCAAAGACCGGATCGTCCCGTCATAGGATTGCGCCCGCATGCCGCGGGCCGGGCGGCC
>DATEVP010000542.1:0-3287 GCA_035258465.1 Hyphomicrobiaceae bacterium | reverse complement strand
GCGAGAGCTCGAACTTTTTCATGCGGAGCCTTGTCATCACCAATGGTTGAGGTCCTCGCCGCGGCTTTTCCGCTCGAGGTGTTGGCACGCAAGGGAGGCGGGAGCGACGGCATCCGCATCCAGAAGTAGAAAGAAGCGGTTGCCACCGCCCCCACCGCAGGATTTTTGGCTTAAGCGTCCCGTTTAATCTCACTGGGAACCGGGGAGTCTCACCCCTGGCCGGAACGCGGAGCCCCGTCGCCTCGGTTGCGTGACCTCGGCTCGGCTGCACCCCGCCCCCGCTTCGCGGACGCCTCCATGGAGCGACCCTTGGCGGACGGGGCAATCGCATCCTGCCATGCGCGCGGGGCGACGGGGATAAGTGCAATCCCGGTAAACGGACGTCACCCCCTGCAAGCGCGGCCGCTGGAGGCAGGGGATCCACGCCAGCATCCGCTTGCATTCAGCATCCGCAGCTTGGCGAACCTGCCCACGTGCTTCATTGCCCGGCTGGCGTCATTCCGCGCAGGCATCGCGCGGGAGGCACCGTCAAGCCTTGTCGATGGCGACGGGGTTGTGGCCCAGCGTGGCGGCGGCGGGCGAGCGCGACCAGGGCCGATGGTTCACCGCTACGACGCGCCACAGCGGCTCACCACCGTCGGGATCGAGATGATCGAGCAGGGTCAGCGAGCAGTTCTCGATGGCGAAGCCGAGCGCCGCCTGCGGATCGAGGCCGAGCGCGAGGGCGAGCGCTGCCCGGATGGTGCCGCCGTGCGTCACGGCGACGATATCCCGGCCGCGATGCTGCCGCGTGACCCGCTCGATAACCGGCAGCACGCGCTCGACGAGGTCGACGAAGCTCTCCCCGCCAGGCGGCTTCTCCGTGGCCGGCCCGAACCACAGCGTGTGCGTGCCGACCTTGCGC
The DNA here is from genome assembly GCA_035258465.1 of Hyphomicrobiaceae bacterium. Taxonomy (GTDB): domain Bacteria; phylum Pseudomonadota; class Alphaproteobacteria; order Rhizobiales; family Hyphomicrobiaceae; genus AWTP1-13. The sequence goes on along the minus strand of DATEVP010000542.1, from coordinate 2,383 downwards.
TCCGCGTAGAACGCGCGCCGCTCCCGCCCTTGCCAGTCGCCCAGGTGCTGCTCGGCGAACTCGGGGATTGCGAGGGGGGCCACGTCGCCATGCCGAATCCGCCCGGCGGCCAGGATCGCCGCCGCCGTCTGGCGCGTGCGCGCGAGATTGCTGGTCAGCCACACCGCGTCCTGCGGCAGCTCGCGCGCCAGGATGCCGAAGATTTCAGCGTCCCCGCAGTCGCAGTCGAGATCGCGCTGGCCGTAGATGCGGCCGCCGTCGGGCACCGGTGCGTGCCTGACCCACCACCAGCGCGTGATGCGAGCGGACACGGGGCCTCACTCCATCGTCACGACGATCTTGCCCATGGCCTTGCGCTCGCCGAGCTTCTTGATCGCCTCGCCGGCCTTGGTCAAGGGATAGCGCTCCGACACCACGGGCTTGATCGCGCCCTTGGCATAGAGCCGCATCAGCTCGGCGATGTTGGCGGCGTTGGCCTCGGGATCGCGCCGGGTGAACGCGCCCCAGAAGACGCCGACCACCTGGCAGGACTTGAGCAGCGTCAGATTGAGCGGCAGCCTGGCGATGCCGGCCGGGAAGCCGATGACGAGGAACCGCCCTTCCCAGGCGATGGCGCGCAGCGCGGCTTCGGAATAATCGCCGCCCACCGGATCGTAGATGACGTCGGCGCCCTTCTCGCCGCAGGCGCCCTTGAAGAGGTCGGCCAGCGCCTTGGTGCCCGCCTTGTCGAACGGGCCCGGCGGATAAACCATTCCGTCGTCGGCCCCATGCTTCTTGGCGAAGGCCAGCTTCTCCGGCGACGACACCGCCGCGATCACGCGCGCGCCGTAGGCCTTGCCGAGCTCGACGGCCGATATGCCGACGCCGCCGGCGGCGCCGAGCACGAGCAGCGTCTCGCCGCGCTTCAGCCTGGCCCGATCCTTCAGCGCGTAGATGGTGGTGCCGTAGGTGAGCACCAGCGCGCTCGCCTCGTCGAACGGCATGGCGTCCGGCATGGCGATGCAGCGGTCGGCGTCGAGCACCAGCTTCTCGGCCATGCCGCCGGACATCGACGAGCCGATCACGCGGTTCCCCGGCTTGAATTTCGTCACGCCCGCGCCGACCGCCTCGACCACGCCGGCAACCTCGCCGCCCGGCGCGAACGGCCGCTCCGGCTTGTGCTGGTAGCGATCCTCGATGATGAGCAGGTCCGGGTAGTTGACGCCGCAGGCTTTGACGGCGAGCAGGACCTGTCCGTCTCCGGGGCGTGGATCGGGCAGCTCCTCCAGCGTCAGCGTCTCGGGTCCGCCCGCGCGCCGGCTCAGCATCGCTTTCATGACTTGACGTCTCCGGGAAATGTCGCGTCCTGCGGCGCCTGAGTTAGCAGAGAGTGCAGCCCGCGTCGATAATTCCGGATGGCGGTGCCGCCCGGGCGTGGCTGCTGCCACAACCAGAACAATCGAGGGTGCTTTCGTTGCCCAACCAAGACCCAGGATAAGGAGGTTTGCAATGCGCCTGATCCTGATGACGACGCTGATGCTGGCCCTGGGCGGCGGGATCGCGCTTGGGCAAGCCCCGTCGGGTGCGCCGCCGAGTGCCGCACCGGGCCCCGGCGCCAATTCATCTGCGCAGTCGCACGACAATCGCAGCGGCAAGAACGCGGCCGACGAGGAGTACGCCGACTGCATGCGGCTGTGGGATAAAGCGACGCACATGACCAAGCAGGAATGGTCGCGCACCTGCCGGCGCGTCCAAAGCCGGCTCGATCAGGCGCGGATCAAATAAGCGTGGGCACAAATTCGCGCTGAAGAATCACCCTTGGTTGGGATATCATCGCGGCCGAACGGCGCCAGCCTCGACAACCCGGAGTTCCTGTTGATCCGCAAGCTTGCCCTCAGCGTGTGCCTCTTGATCGCGGGCCTGGCCACCGGCACCGCAACGTTGCGCGCGGCCGAGCTCTTGATGTTCGAGGACCCCGCCTGCGTCTGGTGCCGGCGCTGGCATGCCGAGATCGGGCCGTCCTATCCCAACACCGCGGAAGGCCGGCGCGCGCCGCTGCGCCGCATCCACATCCGCGACCAGGACATGGCGGGCGTCACGTTGGCGGCGCGGGTCACGGGCACGCCGACCTTCGTCGTCGCCGAGAACGGCGTCGAGATCGGCCGCATCGCCGGCTATCCCGGCCCCGACTTCTTCTATCCCATGCTCGGCGAGATCCTCGATCGCCTGCCGCCCCTGCGCCCCCACCGCCCGCCAACCGACCGGTTCACATTTCGGACATCGTGGCGCTGCGCGCGGACATAGGCTCGCGCTCGGACCCCCTCTCCCCGCTTGCCCTCGGGCCATCCACAGGGACATGCCGAACCGCAGCGCACCCGAGGGCTGCGGGGAGAGGGTTGGGGTG
>DATEVP010000541.1:0-4750 GCA_035258465.1 Hyphomicrobiaceae bacterium | reverse complement strand
CTTTCCCACAAGGTCACGCGCGCTGGCGAGCTGATCCAGCTCCAGCCCCGCGAGTTCCGGCTGCTCGAATATCTGATGAAGCATGCCGGCCAGGTCGTCACCCGCACCATGCTGCTCGAGAACGTGTGGGATTACCATTTCGATCCGCAGACCAACGTCATCGACGTGCACATCTCGCGGCTCAGGGGCAAGATCGACAAGAGCTTCGCCAAGCCGCTGCTGCACACGGTGCGCGGGGCCGGGTACATGATCCGTGACGGCGCTGACTAGGCTCCTGAGCTCGTCGCCCTTCCGCCTGACGATGGCCTATATCGGCGTGTTCGTTCTGGCGGCGGCGCTGATCGTCGGCTTCATCGCCTGGCGGGCCAACGAGCTGCTGACCACCAAAGTGATGGAGACGCTGAACGCGGAGGTCCAGGGCCTGCGCGAGCAGTTCCAGGCCGGCGGCCCGGCGCGTCTGCGCGATATCATCACCGAGCGCGCGAGCGAGCCCGGCTCCAGCCTCTATCTCCTGGTGGACGCCGGTGACCGCAAGATCGCCGGCAATCTGAGCCGGGTGCCGACGGAGCTGCGCGAAAGCGGCCGGGGCGGCATTTTCCGCTACGTGCGGGCGTCTGATGCGGCCGCGCGCACCGAGCGGCTGGGCGTCGGCGTCTCGTTTGCGGTGCCGGGCGGGTTCATCCTGATCGTTGGCCGGGACATCGAGGACCAGCGCCGCTTTGCCGACACCATGTGGCTGGTGGCCCTGTGGAGCGTGGGCCTGATGTCGGTGCTCGGCATCGGTGCCGGCTTGCTCGTCAGCCGGAGCGTGCTGCGGCGCATCGAGACCGTCACCGAGGCGAGCCGCACCATCATGGCCGGCGACCTCTCCAAGCGCATCCCGCTCGACGGCTCCGGCGACGAGCTCGACCGGTTGTCGCAAAACCTCAACGCCATGCTGGCCCGCATCGAGGAATTGATGGGCGCGCTGCGCGAGGTGTCCGACAATATCGCCCACGACCTGAAGACGCCGCTCAACCGCTTGCGCAACCGCGCCGAGGCGGCGCTTCGCGATCCCGATGGCGCTGCCGGCTACCGCGACGGACTGGTCAAGACCATCGAGGAGGCGGACGAGCTGATCAAGACGTTCAACTCGCTGCTGCTGATCGCGCGGCTCGAAGGCGGCGCGGTGGCCGAGAGCATGGCGCCGGTCGACCCGGCCTCGATCATCGAGGATGTCGCCGAGCTTTACGAGCCGGTGGCCGAGCAAATGGGGCTGCGTCTGGAGATCGCCACAGCCAAGGGGCTCATCGTCGTCGCCAATCGCGAGCTGGTCGGCCAGGCCATCGCCAATCTCGTCGACAACGCCATCAAGTATGCAGCCGATCGTGCGCCTGCCGACGGCTCAGCGCCGCAGACCATCACCATCTCGTTGGCGCCTGTTGGAGACGCGGTTGAATTCACGATTGCCGATCGGGGCCCGGGCGTCGCACCCAAGGATCGGGAGCGGGCGCTGCAGCGCTTCGTGCGGCTGGAGAAAAGCCGCTCCCGCCCCGGCAGCGGGCTTGGCTTGAGCCTCGTCGCCGCCGTCGCGCGGCTGCACGGCGGCTCGATCCGGCTCGAGGACAACGCGCCGGGCCTCAAGGCCGTGCTCACCCTGCCGAAGGGTGGGCCGCACGTCTCCGCGGGGGCTGGAATTGCCTCCCCCTTGAGGCGCGACGGCGAGGCACCGTAGGTTGGGTCAAGCGACAGCGATGACCCAACGCAAAGCGGCTGACTGATACAATTGTGTTGGGTCTGCGCCTCGCTTGACCCAACCTACACTTCTGCGGGAAAGCCACTGACCCAAGCTCAGCTCCACAGCCGCATTTCCGCAGCGCCCGTGGTCCATGACCGCGAGCGCGCCCGCCGCGTCTTGGACGACCTGGCGCGGCGCTGCGGGGAGGAGCCGGCGCTGGCCACTCTCGGCGCTCTCCTGTGCCAACGCTCCGTCAGCGATCTCCTTGCCGGCGTCTTCAGCGTCTCGCCCCACCTGACCGCCCTCATCGAGCGCGATCCGGCGGGCCTCCTGCAGGCACTCGCCGCGGCGCCCGAGGAACGCTTCGCCGCGCTTTGCCGCGATCTCGATCGCGCCGTCGACGGTGCGGACGCGATCGAGGGTGCCATGCGCCATCTGCGCCTGTTCAAGAACGACATCGCGCTGCTGACCGCGCTCGCCGACCTCGCCGGTGTCTGGCCGGTGATGGCGGTCGCGCGCCGTCTGTCCGAAGCCGCGGATACCGCCGTCGGCGCAGCGGTGCGCTTCCTCTTTCGCCAAGCCGCCAGGAAGGGCGATTGGCGTGCCGGCACGCCCGACGGCTACATCGTGCTCGGCATGGGCAAGTACGGCGCCTTCGAGCTCAACTACTCCTCCGATATCGATCTCATCGTCTTCTACGACCTTTCCCGAATCCGCCTCGCGCCTAACCTCGAGGTCCAGCCCTTCTTCGTGCGGCTCACGCGCGATCTCGTGCGCCTGCTGCACGAGCGCACCGGCGACGGCTACGTGTTCCGCACCGACCTGAGGCTCCGGCCCGACCCGGGTGCCACCCCGCTCGCGCTCTCCACGGGCGCTGCGCTCAACTACTACGAGAGCTTCGGCCAGAACTGGGAGCGCGCCGCCCTCATCAAGGCGCGCCCCGTGGCAGGCGACATCGCCGCCGGCAGGGCCATCCTGCGCGACCTCGAGCCCTACATCTGGCGCAAGTACCTCGATTTCGCGGCCATCGCCGACATTCACGCCATGAAGCGTCAGATCCACGCCTTTCGCGGATTCGGCCAGATCGGGGTAGCGGGGCACAACATCAAGGTGGGCCGCGGCGGCATCCGCGAGATCGAGTTTTTCGTGCAGACCCAGCAGCTCATCGCCGGCGGGCGCCAGCCGCAGCTGCGGGCCTGCGATACCCTCGCGGCACTGGCAGCGCTCGAGGAGCGCGGCTGGATCACGGACGTCGCCCGGAGCGAGCTCGGAGAGGCTTATCGCTTTCTGCGCAGCGTGGAGCATCGCCTGCAGATGGTGGCCGACGAGCAGACGCAGACGCTGCCCGACGATGCCGACAAGCTCGCCGGCCTCGCCCGTTTCTGCGGCTTTGCCGATACCGCCGCTTTCGCCGCCCGCCTGACCGCCGAGCTGGAGCGGGTGCAGGCCCATTACGTTCGCCTCTTCGAGCACAGCCCCGAGCTGACGCGCGGCGGCGCCAACATGGTCTTTGCCGGCGAGGCGGACGACCCTGCGACCGTCGAGGCGCTCACCAAGCTCGGATACGCGCGCGCCTCCGAGCTCATTGCCATGGTCCGCGGCTGGCACCACGGCCGCTACCCCGCGGTACGCGCTCCGCGTGCCCGCGAGCTGCTGACCGAGGTCCAGCCCACCCTGATCGAGGCGTTCGCCAAGACCGCCAATCCCGATCTCGCCTTCATCGGCTTCGACCGGTTCCTGAGCGAGCTGCCGTCGGGCGTTCAGCTGTTCTCGCTGCTGAAGCAGAACCCAGGCCTGATCGAGCTGATCGCGGCCATCATGGGCAGCGCTCCACGGCTCGCGCGGGTCCTGAGCAAGCGTCGCCGCGTGCTCGATGCCGTGCTCGATCCGGGCTTCTTCGGCACCTTGCCCGACCGCGGCAAGCTCAACGCCATCATTGCCGCGGAGCTGAAGGACGCGAAGGACTATCAGGAGGCTCTCGACCGCGCCCGCATCATCAACAACGAGCAGCAGTTTCTGATCGGCGTCAGGGTGCTCACCGGCACCATCGGCGCGGCGCAGGCCGGCGGCGCCTACGCGCTGCTGGCCGAGTGCATGATCGAGGCCATGCAGGCAGCAGTCGAGCGCGAAATGGCAAGAACGCATGGGCGCGTTCCGGGCGGGGCCGCGGCAGTCGTGGCCATGGGCAAGCTGGGGGGCCGGGAAATGACCGCCGCCTCCGACCTCGACCTCATTCTGATCTACGATTTCGATCCAAAGGCAGCGTACTCGAATGGCCTCAAGCCGCTCCCCGTCACCCAATACTACACGCGGCTGACGCAGCGCCTGATCAGCGCCTTCACCGCGCCGACCGCGGAAGGCATCCTCTATGAGGTCGACATGCGCTTGCGGCCGTCCGGGCAGAAAGGTCCCGTCGCCACGCAGCTGTCGAGCTTCGTCGACTATCAGAACAAGGACGCCTGGACCTGGGAGCACTTGGCATTGACGCGTGCGCGTGTCGTCTCCGGGCCGCCCAAGCTCGGCGCCGCCGTCGAGAAGGCGATCCATAGTATCCTGACCAAGCCGCGCGACCGGTCCAAGATCGCCGCCGACGTGCGCGACATGCGTGCGCGCATCGCCAAGGAGAAGGGCACGCACGACATCTGGGAGCTCAAGCAGGTGCGCGGCGGGCTGGTCGACCTGGAGTTCATTGCCCAGCATCTGCAACTCGTCAACGCAGCGGCCCACCCGCATGTCTTGAGCCAGAGCACGGTTGCGGCCTTCAACAACCTGAATGCCGCGGGCCTGCTGCCGGAGGGGGCTGCGGCGGTGCTGTTGCCGGCAGCCCGCTTGCTCAACGACCTGACGCAGATCCTGCGCCTATGCGTCGATGAGCAGTTCGATCCGGGCAAGGCCTCGGACGGGCTGAAAGGGCTGCTGGCGCGCGCGGCGGAGGCGCCCGGTTTCAAGCATCTGGAGGCCGATCTGGCCGCGAAAGAGGCCGAAGTTGCGGCCCTCTTCGATGAATTGGTGGCCTGAGGCCGCCCGACGGAA
>DATEVP010000540.1:0-4576 GCA_035258465.1 Hyphomicrobiaceae bacterium | reverse complement strand
GGCTTGCGCTTGCGGTGGCCTGACGCGCGGCGGGCGAGGCCGGCACCGAGCTTACGCCCGACTTGGTCTCTACCACGCTCATTGGTTGCGCTCCCTTCGCCGCGACGTGTCATCCCGGGCTTTATGCCCGGGATCCATCGTACCGCTTGCTCTGGCGCGCGTGGATGGCTGGATCCCGGGGACAAGCCCCGGGATGACAGCGGGAGCGTAGTTCGGGGCGGTCACCGCACGCGCTCCGTCTTCAGGTAGGAGCGCTGGCGCTTGAACGTGGCGCGACGGTAGAGCGGGAAATAATCGAAATAGGCTTTGATCTTGAGCCAGCGGCCGTAGATGCCGAGCGGCTCAAACAGCACGATCAGGATCATGACCAGGCCGAACAGCCCCGGCTCCAGACCGGGCGTCCGGCCAATGGCGCCGGGCAGATAGTCGCGCATCAGCGCGATCGCCTGCGGCAGTCCGCCGACGAAGATGGCGCCGTAGATGGCGCCGTGGATCGATCCGAGTCCGCCCACCACCACCATCAGCAGCAGCTGGATCGACAGGATGATGTTGAAAGCGTCGGGCGAGATGAATTTGAGCTTGTGGCCGAGCAGCGCGCCGGCGAGCCCCGTGATGAAGGCGCTGAGCGCGAAGGCGATGGTCTTGTAATAGAGCAGATTGACGCCGAGGCTCTGTGCCGAGATCTCCGAGTCGCGGATCGCCACCATGGCGCGCCCCGTGGGCGAGCGCGTGACGTTGACGGCGCCGAGTATCACCAGCACCAGAATGGCGAGGCAGAGATAGTAGAACTCCCACGCCCGTGCCAGCGGATAGCCGAGGAGGTCCGGCGGGGGCACCGGCATGCCCTGAAAGCCGCGCGTCACCGATTCCCAGCGCACGACCACCTGCTCGACGATCTGCGAGAAGGCGAGCGTGGCAATCGCGAGATAGATGCCCGTCATGCGGTTGGCGGGCACCGCCACGACGACGCCGGCAGCGGCGGCGACGATCCCCGCCACCGGAAAGGCGATGAGGAACGGCACGCCCTTGGAGATCAGGTAGGTGTTGGTGTAGGCGCCGATCGCCATGAAAGCGCCATGCCCGAGGCTCGCCAGGCCGGTATAGCCGATGAGCAGCATCAGGCCGATGCCGGCGATCGCCAGGACGAACACCTGGCTCAGCTCGCCGACGTAGAACTCCGCAAGCACCAGAGGCGCGAGCAGCACACAGGCGATGAGGATGCCGTACCAGCTGGTGTAGCCGCTGTGCTTGAGGAGGCGGATGTCGTCGAGATAGGAGGTCTTGAACAGGATGCGCACTGGCGGTCGCCCTAGACTTTCTTTCGCTGGATGGTCGAGAACAGGCCCTGGGGCCGCACGACCAGCACGCCGAGCATGATCAGGTAGGCGACGATCTCCTTGAAGCCGGGTGGCAGGAAACGGCCCGCCAGCGTCTCCGACACGCCCACGATCAGCCCGCCGAGCACCGTGCCGATCAGGCTGCCGAAGCCGCCGACGACGGCCGCAGCAAACGCCTTGATACCGAGGAAGCCGATGCTGGGATCGACCAGCGAGGTGGGCGACAGCAGCACGCCGGCGATCGTTGCCACCACCGCGGAGAGCGCCCAGATCAGCGAGTTGATGCGCTTCACGGGGATGCCCATGTAGTAGGCCGCAAGCTGGTTCTGCGAGGCGGCCTGCATGGCATTGCCAAGCTTGGTGTAGTTGAAGAAGAGAAACAGCAGCCCGGCCAGGATCAGCGTGCCGGCAATCATCGAGAGCGTCTCGAGCGGCAGCACGAGGCCGCCCGCATTGAGGCTCCGGTTGGTGAAGGGGGTGGGAAAGCTCTGCGTCTCGTGCCCCCAGATGAAGCCGGCCGCCGAGCGGAAGATGAAGCCGAGGCTGATGGTCAAGATCACGATCGCGAACTGCGGCTGGCCGATGATGCGGCGCAGAACGAGGGCGTCGAGCAGATAGCCGAACACCGCCATGGCGATCGCGGCCAGCAGGAATCCCAGCCAGTAGTTCATACCCATGGTGCCGATGAAGGTGAGCGCCATGAAGGCGCCGAGCATCATCACGTCGCCCTGGGCGAAGTTGACCATCTCGGTGGCTTTGTAGATCAGCACGAAGCCGAGCGCGATCAGGCCGTACACACAGCCTTGCGCAACCCCGCCGACGATCAGTTGAGCGAGCTCCACCTTGCCGTTTCCCAAACCCGAGCGCCTGGCGCACTCGCGGTATCGACTGCACGCTTCTTGAAGTCGGCGTGACCGGTAACGCTTTAGACTGGAGAGGTGGAAAACGCTAGTGTGTGCGGCGTGGACGGGGGTCAGACCCCGTTTAGGGCAACGTCACGTGGCATACCAGTCGATCTTTCGCGAGGGGCTATTCTCCGGTCAGGTGGTCGTCATCACCGGCGGAGGCAGCGGGATTGGCCGCTGCACGGCCCATGAGCTCGCCGCGCTGGGCGCCACGGTGGCGCTGATCGGCCGCAAGGCGGACAAGCTCAATGCGGTCGCCGCCGAGATTGCCGAGGATGGCGGCAAGGCTTCCGCTCACCCTTGCGACATCCGTGAGGAGGAGGCTGTGGCCGCGACGGTTGCCGCCATCCTGAAGGCGCACGGCCACATCGATGGCCTCGTCAACAACGCCGGCGGCCAGTTCTCCGCCCCGCTCGCCGACATCTCGCAGAAGGGCTGGGAGACGGTGGTGCGCACCAACCTCACGGGCGGCTTCCTGATGGCGCGCGAATGCTACACGCAGTGGATGCGCGCGCACGGCGGCGCCATCGTCAATATCGTCGCCGACTTCTGGAACGGCATGCCGGGCATGGGCCACTCGGGTGCCGCGAGGGCCGGGATGGTCAATTTCACCGAGACGGCCGCCTACGAGTGGTCGCCCTCCAACGTGCGCGTCAATGCCGTGGCGCCCGGCTGGATCGCCTCCTCGGGCATGGACCAGTACCCGCCCGAGATGCACGCCCGCATCCGCAAGCTCAAGGAGCTGTGCCCGCTCGGCCGCATGGGTTCGGAGAGCGAGGTGTCGGCGGCGATCGTCTTTCTCCTGTCCGAAGGCGCGGCCTTCGTCTCCGGCACCACGCTGCGCGTCGACGGTGCGGTTCCCAACGCCAAGATCAGCCGCCCTATGCCGCCCAACAAGACACCGGCCAAGGGCTTCAACGGCTTTCACCGGGCTGCGCTGCCGAAGGTGCTGCGGGAAGATGTCATCCCGGGCCTTGTCCCCGGGATCCAGCCATCCGCAAACGCCGGAGCAAGCGGCGCGATGGATCCCGGGCATAAAGCCCGGGATGACAAATAATGGCCGTCATCCAATCCCGCATCGATCCGAATTCGGAGGCGTTCCGCGCCAACCGCCGCGACATGCTGGCGCTGATCGATCAGTTCCGCGCGCTCGAGCAGCGCGTGCGCGACACCTCCAACCAGAAGCTCCCCATGTTCGAGAAGCGCGGCCAGCTCACGCCCCGCCAGCGCCTCGCCCATCTCATCGACCGCGGTTCCCCCTTCTTGGAGATTTCCACGCTCGCCGGCCTCAACATGCACGACGACGACGGCGCGGAGAACATCCAGGGCGGCGGCGTGATCGCCGGTATCGGCACCGTGTCGGGCGTGCGCGCGATGATCACCGCCAGCGATTCCGGCATCAAGGGCGGCACGACGGCGCCCATGGGCCTGCGCAAATCGCTGCGCGTGCAGGAGATCGTCATGCGCAACAAGCTGCCCTTCATCTCGCTGGTGGAATCGGGCGGCGCCAACCTCAACTACCAGGCCGAGATCTTCGTCGACGGCGGCCGCACCTTTGCCAACATGGCGCGCATGTCGGCCATGGGCATCCCGCACATCGCCGTCGTGCACGGGTCGTCCACGGCGGGCGGCGCCTATCACCCGGGCCTCTCCGACTATGTCGTCGTGGTCAAAGGGCGCTCCAAGATCTTCCTGGCCGGCCCGCCGCTCCTCAAGGCCGCCACCGGCGAGATCGCCGTTGACGAGGAGCTGGGCGGCGCCGAGATGCACACCACGGTGTCGGGTGTCGCCGAGTATCTCGCCGAGGACGACGCCGATGCTCTGCGCATCGCCCGCGAGATCATGGCCGCGCTCCCCTGGAACGAGCGCCTGCCGGCCCTGCCGAAGAAGCCCTCCAGGGAGCCGCGCTACGACGCCGACGAGCTTGCCGGCGTGGTGCCCGTCGACTACCGCAAGCCCTACGACGTGCGCGAGGTGATCGCGCGGCTGGTCGATGATTCCGACTTCCTCGATTTCAAGCCGCTCTATGGGGTGCACACGGTCTGCGGTCAGGCCGTCATCGACGGCGAGGCCGTCGGCCTGATCGGTAACAACGGCCCGATCGACGCCGACGGCTCCGTCAAGGCGGCGCAATTCATCCAGCTCTGCGACCAGGCCGACACGCCGCTCGTCTTCCTGCAGAACACCACCGGCTACCTGGTCGGCCGCGACGCCGAGCGCGCCGGCATCGTCAAGCACGGCTCCAAGATGATCCAGGCGGTCGCCAACGCCCGTATCCCTAAGCTCACCCTGCACATCGGCGCGAGCTTCGGCGCCGGCAACTACGGCATGTGC
>DATEVP010000539.1:0-6692 GCA_035258465.1 Hyphomicrobiaceae bacterium | reverse complement strand
GGGCGCATCCACGTCGGGCATTCGCGCAACTACACCATCGGCGACGTGCTCGCCCGCTACAAGCGCGCCAAGGGCTTCAACGTGCTGCATCCCATGGGCTGGGACGCGTTCGGCCTGCCGGCCGAGAACGCCGCCATGGAGAGGAAGACGCACCCGGCCAAGTGGACGGCCGAGAACATCGCCATCATGAAGCGCCAGCTCCAATCGATGGGGCTGTCGATCGACTGGAGCCGCGAGCTCGCCACCTGCGACCCGAGCTACTACAAGCACCAGCAGAAGCTGTTCCTCGACTTCCTGAAGAAGGGCCTGGCCTACCGCAAATCCTCCAAGGTCAACTGGGACCCGGCGGAGCACACCGTGCTGGCCAACGAGCAGGTGATCGACGGCCGCGGCTGGCGCTCCGGCGCGCTGGTCGAGCAGCGCGAGCTGACCCAGTGGTTCTTCAAGATCACCAAGTACGGCGACGACCTGCTCGACTCGATTGCGACGCTGGAGAAGTGGCCCGAGCGCGTGCGCCTGATGCAGGCCAACTGGATCGGCCGCTCGGAAGGCCTGACCATGAAGTTCGCGCTTCAAGGCGCGAAGCTGCCGAGGAAGCTTTCCACGCTGGAAATCTTCACCACGCGCCACGACACGATCTTCGGCGCCTCGTTCATGGCGATCTCGCCGGAGCATCCGCTGGCGCAGCACGTCGCGCGCGGCAACAAGGAGCTGCAGGCCTTCATCGAGGAATGCCGGCGCATCGGCACCAGCGAGGAGGCCTTGGCGCGCGCCGAGAAGCTGGGCTTCGACACGGGGCTCAAGGCGGTCCACCCGTTCAAGCCGGAAGTGAAGCTGCCCGTCTATGTCGCGAATTTCATCCTGATGGGCTACGGCACGGGCGCCATCTTCGGCTGCCCCGGTCACGACCAGCGCGACCTCGATTTCGCCCGCAAATATGGGCTGGAAGTAGTGCCCGTGGTGCTGCCCCCCGACGCCGATGCCGGCACGTTTGCCATCGGCAAAGAGCCCTATCTGGGCGACGGCACCATGATCAACTCGGCTTTCCTCGACGGTCTCACCATCGACGCGGCCAAGGCCAAGATCGCCGAGCTGATGGAGGAGAAGGGCACCGGCAAGCGCAAGGTCAACTATCGCCTGCGCGACTGGGGGATTTCGCGCCAGCGCTATTGGGGCTGCCCGATCCCGGTCATCCACTGCGAGAGCTGCGGCGTGGTTGCGGTACCCGACGCCGACCTGCCGGTGACGCTGCCGGAGGACGCGACCTTCGACGTGCCGGGCAACCCGCTCGATCGGCATCCGACCTGGAAGCACGTCGCCTGTCCGACCTGCGGGAAGGAGGCGCGGCGCGAGACCGACACCATGGACACGTTCGTCGACAGCTCCTGGTATTTCGTGCGCTACACCGCGCCGCACGCCGAGACGCCGGTCGAGCAGAAGGCGGCCAACTACTGGATGCCCGTCGACCAGTACATCGGCGGCATCGAGCACGCCATCCTGCACCTGCTCTACTCGCGCTTCTTCACCCGCGCCATGGGCGCCACGGGCCACTTGAAGCGCAACCTGAAGGAGCCGTTCGCGGCGCTCTTCACGCAAGGCATGGTGGTGCACGAGACCTACCGGGGGCGCAACGGCCAGTGGCTGCTGCCGAGCGAGGTGCGGGTGGAGGGCGAGGGCGCCGCGCGCAAGGCTTTCGACATCGCAACCGGCGCGCCGGTCGAGATCGGCGGAATCGAGAAGATGTCGAAGTCGCGCAAGAATACGGTCGATCTCGACGAGTTCATCGACCAGTTCGGCGCCGACACCGCGCGCTGGTTCGTGCTCTCCGACAGTCCGCCCGACCGCGACGTGATCTACACCGACGTCGGGGTGCAGGGGGCGCGGCGCTTCGTGCAGCGCATCTGGCGGCTGATCGAGGACTGTACGGGTGATGGCCTTGGGCGGGACGCTCCCAAGCCCGCCCGGTTCGGGCCCGAGGCCGAGGCCCTGCGCCGCGCCGCCCACAAGACACTGAACAGCGTTAGCCAAAACATCGAGGGGCTGCGGTTCAACGTGGCCGTGGCCCAGATCTATGAGTTTACCAACACCCTCCAGACCGCCGTATCCCAGACCGGGGAAGGCCTCGACTGGGCGCGGCGGGAGGCGGCCGAGCTGCTGGTGCAGATGATGGGCCCCATGCTGCCGCATCTGGGCGAGGATTGCTGGGCGCGGCTTGGATACAACACCTTGCTGGCCGATCAGCCCTGGCCGCACCCGGAGGCTGCCCTGCTCGTTGACGATCGGATTACGATTGCCGTACAGGTAAATGGCAAGAGACGGGATGAGCTTAGCATCGCGCGTACTGCAACCAGGGATGAAATCGAGGCGGCGGCGCTCGGGCTGGAGTCGGTTGTGCGCGCCTTGGCCGGACGGCCGGTCAAGAAGGTGATTGTGGTGCCGCAGAGGATCGTAAATGTCGTCGGCTGAGGCCGGTCCGGCCCGCGTGACCCTGAACCGCAGGGCCCTGACGCGGGGCCTGCTGCTTCTGTTGGCCGCGGCGCCAGCGTTGGCGTCGTGCGGCGACGGCGGCTTCCGTCCCCTCTACGGCCCGACCATGTCCGGGGCCGGCCTGCAGGAGCGGCTCTCCCAGGTCGACGTGGCGCCGATCCCGGGCCGTGTCGGGCAGCGCATCCGCAACGACCTCAACTTCCTCAACACCGGTGGCGGCGGCGGCAACTCGGCGCCCCCGACGCATCGGCTCGAGGTGACGATCCGCGAGTCGGTGCAGTCGACGCTGGTCAAGTTTGACGGCGAGGCACTGGGCCAGATTTATGCCATCGAGGCGTCCTTCAAGCTCGTCTCCATCAAGGACAAGAAGGTGGTGCTGAAGGGGGCGAGCCATGGCCGCGCCGCGTTCGAGCGCTTCGAGTCGATCTATTCCAACGTGCGTGCGCGCGAGGATGCGGAGAACCGCGTGGCGCGAGTGGTTTCCGACGACCTGAAGACGCGGCTCGCGACCTACCTCTCCGGAGCAGCCTGAGGTCCGGGTCCGCGCTCGTCGCGCTGCGGCGTCCGCGATGGGGAGCCCATGGTCGCCGTCAAGTCGCACCAGGCCAACGCGTTCCTGAAAGACCTCAAGCGCTCGATCTCGGCGGTGCTTTTCTACGGCACCGATGCGGGGCTCGTTTCCGAGCGCGCGGGGGAGCTCGCCAGGCGCCTGGCCGCGCGCGGCGATCCGCCGGGCGAGGTTATCCGGGTCGACGACGCCACGCTCGAGGACGACCCCGACCGCATTTTCGTGGAGCTGCAGACGGCGCCGATGTTCGGCGGCGCCAAGATCGTGCGCGCGCTGGCCGGGCGGCGGGTGACGGCCGCCGTGCTCAAGCCGCTGGTCGAGGCCGGCGGCCTGGAGGGCCACCTGATCGTCGAAGCCGGCAGCCTGCGGCCGGACGATGCGCTGCGCGCGCTATTCGAGAAATCGCCGCACGCCGCCGCCGTTGCCTGCTTCCCAGACGACGCGCGCGACCTCGAGGGCGTGGTCGGCGAGGTGCTGGCCGCGGCCAGAATCGAGATCGCGCCGGAGGCGAGGAAGCTGCTGGTCGCGCGGCTCGGCGCCGACCGGGCGCTGTCGCGGGCGGAGATCGAGAAGCTTGCGCTCTACGCGCATGGCAAGGGCCGGATCGAGGAGAGCGACGTCGAGGCGGCGGTGGGCGATGCGGCCGAGCAGGCACTCGACCGGGTGGTGCTGGCCGCGGGCGGGGGCCAGGTGGCAGCCGCGCTCGCCGAATGCGACCGCAGCATTGCCGCCGGCGAAGATGCGCAGGCCGTGATACTGGCGCTGCAGCGCCATTTCCTGCGGCTGCACCGCATGCGGGCCGCCTTCGATGCGGGCCGGTCGCTGGACGAGATCGTGCGCCAGCTGCGGCCGCCGCCGCACTTCAAGCAGCGCGATGCGCTGGAGCAGCAGTGCCGCGCCTGGAGCGCTGCGAAACTGAGCGCGGCGCTGGCGCGAATCGCGCAAGCCGCCAAGGCGGCGCGGCTGAGCCCGGCGCTGGAGGGGACGCTGGCCGAGCGGCTGCTGCTCGATCTCGGAGCGCTGGGGCGCGAGGCCAAAGTGTAGGTGACAAACCCAAGAAGCCGAGCGCTTAGCGCGGTCGGCTCTTTGTCGACGCCAAGCGATCGACGAGCGTCTTCAGCCTCTCCAATTGATCAGCCGCAATGGGCACCACAACACGTTGGTCTTCGTCTGTCGCAAGGTGAAGCTCAATCGTTCGATTGTCCGGCATGGAGACCGATTCCACCCGAGGAAACCGTTGAAAAATGTATAGCCCGCGGTCTGGAAGCTCGACCTCGAGAGGCATGTCCCGCTGAGCCTTGGCTTGTAGCTCGCGGATAATCCTGAGCTCGTCGTCGTATGCCATGACTGCCCTTCGCATTTGTCGTAAGCGGAAGAGTATGGGGTTGCGTTGGCTTTCTCAACGATACAATCCGCCCTCACAAAAAAGAACAGCAATAGCGACGAATCCTCGTCAAGGAAGCCGCCACAGCCTCGGCGCTGGGCCTCGGCGTGGGCCGGGCAAAGGCAATGCGGTTGCTGAACGCCATGCCACTTGACTTACGGCCGTGCCCCTTTCGGCAAGCCGTGGCATAAAGCGCGCGGGGCGTGCGGCCGTAGGTCGTGGCCTCACGTCCTCTCCCCGAGGGGAGAGGCGAAGGGCGGCTGCGAGAGAGTGAAGGAGACCGGCATGCAGGATCACGACGTCGTCGGCATCGGCAATGCCATCGTCGACATCATCGCCCATTGCGATGACGCCTTCCTGTCGCGGCACGACCAGCGCAAGGGCAGCATGCAGCTGGTCGACGGCGCAACCGTGGCCAGGCTCTACGAGAGCATGGGGCCGGCGGTGGAGATCTCCGGCGGCTCGGTCGCCAACACCATGGTCGGCATCGCCTCGCTCGGCGGCCGTGCGGGCTTCATCGGCAAGACCGCGCGTGACCAGTTCGGAGGGGTGTTCAGCCACGACATCCGCTCAGCCGGCGTCACCTTCACGACGCCGGCCGCAGCCGAGGGCAGCGACCCGACGGGGCGGTGCCTGATCCTGGTGACGCCGGACGGCCAGCGCACCATGAACACGTTCCTGGGGGTCAGCCCGCAGCTCGGCGGCGGCGAGATCGATGCCGAGCTGATCCGATCCGCGCGCATCGTCTATCTGGAGGGCTACCTGTTCGACCGGCCCGAGGCCAAGGCGGCGTTCCGGCAGGCGGCGGAGATCGCGGGCAGAGCCAAGCGGCAGGTGGCGCTGAGTCTCTCCGACCCGTTCTGCGTCGACCGCCACCGGGGCGAGTTCCTCGAGCTGATCCGCGGCTGCGTCGACATTCTGTTTGCCAACGAGGCTGAGGTCTGCTCGCTCTTTCGGGCCAACTCATTCGAGGAGGCGGCGAGCCGCGCGCAGGCGAACACCAAGCTTGCGGTGCTGACGCGCTCGGAGGCTGGCAGCGTGATCCTGAGCGAGGGCAAGTCGATCGCCATTGCCGCGGCGCCCGTGGCCAAGGTGGTCGACACCACGGGCGCGGGCGACCTCTACGCGGCGGGGTTCCTCTATGGGATCGCGACGGGCCGGGGGGTGGAGGTCGCGGGCCGGCTCGGCAGTTTGGCGGCGGCGGAGATCATCTCCCACATCGGCGCCCGGCCGGAGGTGAGCCTGCGCGAGCTGGCGACGGCGCGGGGGCTGCTGGAGTAAGCATCCGGCGCTGCGGTCCTCCCGCAGGAGGCGGCGACCGAGGACCCCAAGCTCGGGCACGGCCTCTTCACCTATGCGGTTGTCGAGGGCCTGCGCGGCAGCGGCGAGCTGGCGGCCCGGCGCCAGCTCTCCAGCAAGGAGCTCGGCCACTATGTGATCCGCCGCGTCGACGAGCCGGCCAAGGCGCTGCAAGGCGCGCAGGAGCCGCAGTATCTCAAGGGGCGGGACGCGGAGGATTACGTGCTGGTGCGGTGGTAGGGGGCGTGGAGTGGGGTTGGGCGGCCCTACGCCTCCCCGAAGCCACTATGAAGGCAAATACGTGAAGGACGCATTAGGGCAGCGGCACACCCAAGACACGCGTCGCTACAGCCCTGTCTTCGTCAACAAGGCGCCTCCGCTGCAACTCCAGCAGAACGCGGTTGCGCGCAAGAGCATCCCTGCGCGCCAAGCCCTCGCGCACGTCCTTGTCGCGGATCTGCTCGATCGGAAAAGCCGGACTCCTCGCCGCCATTGGGATCATCATATTTCGCGCGCTCCTCTGCGCGGACGGCACCAGATCGGGATCCTCATCGCTCGCCAACGAAACGGTAACGGAGTGCATGTCTTGCCGAGACGCTGAGCCCGCCAGTGACGCCTTGGTGAGCCGCAGGGTCCCGACTTCAGACTTGAACTCAAAATCGACTGCGGCACCGGCGGCAAATGTCGTGGTGAAGTCGAGCTTATCTGAGAAGGTGATGACCTCCTTCTCCTTCAACTGACGCGCCAAGTCTGCGATGGTTTCCAGCTCGATGTAAGTGCGAACAACCTCGGCCATACCGGTGCTGCCGGTGATCGGATAAATCAGGTTTGGCCGGATTCCCTCCATCCGGCCGCAACGCGCCTTATGCAGATCCCCCAACTTGTCGATGACGCGGAATGTCCGCGTGTTCTTGCGAGACTGCCTTTGCGGAGCAGGCACACCGGGTCCGATAT
>DATEVP010000538.1:0-7431 GCA_035258465.1 Hyphomicrobiaceae bacterium | reverse complement strand
CGCAAGGGTCCTCGAGGAGGTTCCCGCGAGGGGGTCTCCTGGAGCCGCAAGGCTCCGCGGTTGCCCGGTAGGCACCCGCGTCCCGTTTTTTGTTGCTGACACTCGCGGTGCGCGGGAGTCAGGAAGACACTACGCATGCGCAAGTGGACCCTCGGAACAAGTCCGAGGGCAAGCGGCCGGCGACTGGTTGTTAGAGGTGACATGCGCGGAACGTACGCGGCCAAGCAATCGCCGTTACACAAGTGGAGAGCCGGCGACACGGGTCGCCGAAGGTATGACGCACCTTTGGTCGCAAGAGCCGCGTCGTCGTTTCAGCAAAGTGCAGGCGACACGGGTCGTGCTGGAAGCACGCCTCCGGCATGACGAAGGTATGAGGCACCTTTGGTACGTCCCTCGCAACTGGTACGTGCCCTCGCAATCGGAATCAGGATGACGGCATGAGAAAGCAAAAGCGGGCGCGGGAAGAGACGGCGGCGGCGGACGTGGCGGCGATGCAGCGGGCGGTCGCCAAGGCGTTGGCCGACAAGCAGGCCGAAGCGCAAGCAGCAGCGGCGCCGCCCGCAGACCGGGACGCCGAGACGGACATCCACCTCTTTCGGTTCGATCTCGCTTATCGGCTGAGGGCGCGGATCTGTGCGAAGCCGCGACGGTGCGCAAACCACCGGTGCCGCAGGCTCGGCCGCTGCCGCGAGCGGCTCAAGACCGTCCGGTTGCGCGCGGCGCTCCTCGCACGAACCGCAGGTGACAGAGCAATTGCCGGCGAGCGAATGGCTGAGAAGGCCACCAAGACGCAAAGAAACCATTGACATTCCGCCGCTGTGCCCTAGCTAACGGCGCTTATGAACACGGCTAACCCACGGGAGTTCCAGGCGTCGGTCGACGCCCGCGCGCTGGAGGCATCGACCCCCAGCAGCGACTACATCGATATTCCGGCCAGCCAGCCCTTGCGGCTCGACTGCGACAGGCTGCTCGCTCCCTACCGCGTCGCCTACAAGACCTACGGTGAGCTCAACGCCGCCAAGTCGAATGCCATCCTGGTCGAGCACGCGCTGACCGGTGACCAGTACGTGGCGAGCCCCCACCCGGTCACGGCCAAGCCCGGCTGGTGGGAGACCATGGTGGGGCCTGGCAAGCCCATCGACACCAACCGCTTCTTCGTCGTCTGCCCCAACGTGCTCGGCGGCTGCATGGGCTCGACCGGGCCCACCAGCACCAATCCCGACACCGGCAAGCCCTGGGGCATCGACTTTCCCGTCATCACCATCGGCGACATGGTCGACGCGCAGGTGCCGCTGATCGACCACCTCGGCATCGACCAGCTGTTCTGCGTGATCGGCGGCTCCATGGGCGGCATGCAGGTGCTGGAATGGGCCGCGCGCCACGGAGCCCGAGTCTTCTCGGCGGTGCCGATCGCTACCGCCGCCTGGCACTCCTCGCAGAACATCGCCTTCCACGAGGTCGGCCGGCAGGCGGTGATGGCCGACCCGAACTGGGCCCAGGGGCGCTATCTGGAGCTCGGCAAGGAGCCGCGCAACGGGCTCGCCGTGGCGCGCATGGCCGCGCACATCACCTACCTTTCCGAAGAGGCCCTGCAGAGGAAGTTCGGCCGCTCGCTCCAGGACCTCGCGGCCAAGAGCTTTTCCTTCAACGCCGACTTCCAGGTGGAGAGCTACCTGCGCCACCAGGGCTCGACCTTCGTCGACCGGTTCGATGCCAACAGCTACCTCTACATCACCCGCGCCATCGACTATTTCGATCTGGCCGGCGAGCACGGCGACGTGCTGGCGAATGCGTTCAAGGGCACCAAGACGCGCTTTTGCGTGGTGTCGTTCACCAGCGACTGGCTCTATCCCACGCGCGAGAGCCGCGAGATCGTGCAGGCGCTGAACGCGGTGGCGGCCAACGTCAGCTTCGTCGAGATCGAGTCCGACAAGGGCCACGACGCCTTCCTGCTCGAGGAGCCGGAGCTGTTCGCCACCATCCGCGGCTTCCTCAACGCCGGCGCCGAGCGGCGCGGCCTGAAGCCGGCGGCGGAGCCGCGCTGATGCTCGCCCCCGCCACGCGGCGCCAGCACCGCGTCGACCACCTGTTGATTGCCGAGATGGTGCAGGCTGGCTCGCGCGTGCTCGACGTCGGCTGCGGCGACGGGGAGCTGCTGCAGCTCCTGGCCGACACCAAGAACGTCGACGGGCGCGGCATCGAGGTCTCCCGCGAGCGCGTCAATGCCTGCGTGGCCCGGGGCCAGTCCGTGATCCAGGGCGATGCCGACCGCGATCTGGTCGACTACCCCGACGACGCCTTCGACTACGCCATCCTGAGCCTCACCATCCAGGCCACCCGGCAACCCAAGATGGTGCTGGAGCAGCTGCTGCGCATCGGCCGCAGCGCCATCGTCTCGTTCCCGAACTTCGGCCACTGGCAGGTGCGGGCGCGGCTGGCCTTCACCGGGCGCATGCCGGTGACGGAGAACCTGCCCGAGGCGTGGTACGTCAGCCCCAACGCGCACCTGTGCACCATCAAGGACTTCGCCAACCTGTGCCGGGTGGTGAATGCGCGGGTGGAACGGGCGGTGGCCTTCAACATCTCGGGCCAGAAGCTCGGCACTTGGATTCCGCTCACCGTGCACAACCTGCTCGGCGAGAAGGCCGTGTTCATGCTGACGCGCAAGTGGGCATAGGAATCCGATCCGGCGGCCGCGGCGCCTGTCCGGATGTGCCAGAAGCGCCCATTCCGCCGGCAATCGCCGGGGCGAGGCCACAAATTCTCCTTGGTTACAATCTTAGGTCTCGCGGCGGGCGGTACAATCGTGGGCAGGTTCAGTCCCGCCATGGGAAACACGATCACGATCATGAATGCAAAGGGCGGGGTCGGAAAATCGACCCTCGTCCTGGCTCTTGCCGACACGCTTTCCACCCATCACGGCAAGCACGTGCTGGTGATCGATTCGGATGCGCACGCCAGCGTCAGCAACATGCTGATGGCGCCGGATTGGCTGGAAGCCGCGCAAGCCCATGGTCAAACGGTCGTCGACTGCTTCATAGCCATGGTGCTGGAAGGGGCGTCGCCCGATTGGCGCGAGTTCATCGTCAAGGGCGTTTCCGACATCGACGATGCGCGCACGATTTGCCTTATGCCTGGCGGCGGTCACCTGACCTTGTTCGAGCGGGAGATCTCCAAGGGCGGGCGGGAGGTCCAGTTGCGCAAGGCCATCCGCGCCTTCCTCGACGACGTTCGCAAAGTCTACGACTATGTGCTGATCGACAGCGCGCCGGGCCTCTCGGTCCTGACCGAGTGCTGGCTGCGCGAGGCGGATTTTTATATCGCTCCGACCAAGCCCGATTTCATCTGCGTTCGCGGCCTCCAGTTCCTCGACGAGTTCCGGCAGCGCGACCTCAGCATCGGTTTTGCGGAATCCTTGGGCGTCGTCATCAACATGCGCGACCCGCATTCGACCGCCGACGAGCAATTCGACCGCTGGTTGCGGCAGGATGTGCGCAATTGGTGTTTCGAGCAGTCGATCATGCGCACCGCCGCGCTGCAGGCCGCGGCTCACTTCTGCCCGCGCCCGCGCTCCTATTGGGCAAAGTATCCGGGCCAGACCGGCAAGTGCCTGCGCTATCTCACGCTGGAGCTGCTCGACCGTGTTGCCGCCCGGCAGTACCGGCGCGCTCAGGCGTCAACCGACCCGGCAACGGCGGCCAATCACGTCGGCCGCAGCGTCTCAGCGGGCGACGCGCCCAACTGGTAAGGCAGCGATCAGGATTGCGGACGCAGCCAGCGTTGCCGTTACCCGCACCGCTTCAGCCCGCCCTCGGCCGTTGCCAGCCGCGTCTGGCGCCGCACCGGTGCGCCCTTCGGCAGCGCGCCCATCAGCTCCTTGCGCGCCTCGACGATGATGACGCCGGCAAAGCCCGGCCACAGCAGCGCGCCCGCCCGCTCGAACATGGTGGCCCAGCGCACCAGCCAGTGCCGGTTGATCGGGGGCATGTAGAGCGCCGCCGTCCACTCGACGGGCGTGAAGAGCGCATCCATCAGCAGCCGCTCGAGCTGGCCGCGGCTGTAAGGCCGGCCATGGCCGAAGGGCGTGGTGTCGACCCTGGCCCACACGCCGCGGCGGTTTGGCACGATGAGCAGCAAGCGGCCTTCGGGCGCCAGCGCGCGCCACATCTCGCGCAGCAGCGGCCCCGCGCGCTCCGAAGCCTCCAGGCAATGGACGGCGAGCAGGCGGTCGACGGAGGCATCCGGCAGCGGCAGCATCGCCTCGTCCACCATGACGGTGTGCACGCAGCCCGAGGGCGGCCACACCAGCGCCCCCTGGTCCGCCGGCATCAGGGCGCCGAGCCGGGACGCCTCGCCGCGGAACGAGCCGAGGTAGGGCGCGGCGAAGCCGAGCCCCATCAGCTGGCTGCCCTGGACGTTGCGCCAGCGCGCGCGGATGCGTTGCGTGAGCAGCCGCCGCACCACGCTGCCGAGCGGGCGGTTGTAGAAATCGCGAAGCTCAACGACGTCATGCATCGCCGCGTCCTGGCCGCCCTATACGATTGAACGAGTGTAGCCGAGCATGCTTCGCCCAAAGACGGTTGAATTCGAGATGCCCCCTGTTAGGGTGCGGCACAGAAACGAAAAAGCAAGCAAAAGCTGAAGGATGTCCCCATGGCCGAGCTTGACGTACACCAGTTTCCCTGCCTTTCCGACAACTACGGCGTGCTCATCCACGACGGCGAGCATCAGCTGACGGCCTCGATCGATGCTCCAGATGCCGGCACGGTGGCAGCGGCCCTGAAGGACAAGGGCTGGCGGCTCACCCACATCCTCACCACCCACCATCACGGCGACCACACCGCCGGCAACTTGGCGCTCAAGAGCGAGACCCGGTGCACCATCATCGGCCCGCGCGCGGAGGCGGCCAAGGTGCCCGGCATCGACAAGTCGGTCGGCGAGGGGGACACGTTCGCCTTCGGCGGCTTCGAGGTGCGCGTCCTCGACACGCCCGGTCACACCGCCGGCCACGTCTCCTATTGGCTGCCCTCGGCCGGCGTCGCCTTCGTCGGCGACACGCTGTTTGCCATCGGCTGCGGCCGCGTCATCGAAGGCAATGCGCAGATGATGTGGGATTCGCTGCAGAAGCTGATGGCGCTGCCGAAGGAAACCGCCCTCTACTGCGGCCACGAGTACACCCAGGCCAATGCCCGCTTCGCGCTGACCATCGAGCCGGAGAACGAGGCCCTGCAGGCCCGAGCCAAGGAGGTCGATCGGCTGCGCGCCGCCGGCAAGCCGACGCTGCCGACGCGGCTCGGCCTCGAGCTGGAGACCAATCCGTTCCTGCGGCCGGCGAGCCCGGCGATCCAGAAGCGGCTCGACATGGTGGGCAAGCCCGAGTGGCAGATCTTCGGCGAGATCAGAGAGCGCAAGAACCGCTCATGAGGGACTTGCGCGGATTCCCTCTCCCCATGCTTCTTCAGCGCGGGGAGAGGGAGGAGCGGGCGCGGGGCCAAGTTTCTCTAACCGACACAGGTTTTACCGATACAGAAAGGCCGCTTATCCACCGCCGCGGCGCTTCGCTTTCGCGCGCAACTTGCGGATATTTCGAACCTTTCACTGCGTCCTCTGGGGGTGGCCCGTATGCGCTTGCGAGGCTGGCGCGACTCATAAAGAGTGCCGCAGCCAAGAAAAATCAGGGGCTGGCTGGTTGGGGGTCGTCAAAAAAATGAAGCGGGAAGCGGGCGGACCGTGCTTGAGCGCGGTGTTCGTTGACTACGACAACATCTACTTGTCGCTGAAGCGCAAGAGCGAGGAAGCGGCCAAGCGCTTCGCCAAGGACGCCGGCCTGTGGCTGCGCGAGATCGAAACCGGACGGCTGATCACCGCCACCAACAGCACGTTCGACGACCGGCAGCGGCGCATCGTCATGAACCGTTGCTACGGCAATCCCGTACCGCGCCGCAACGCTCACGACAACTCGACCGACATGAACTCGTTCCCGTTCGTGCGCCACCACTTCCTGCGCTCCGGGTTCGAGGTGATCGACTGCCCGCCGCTGACGGCCCAGCTCAAGAACTCCTCCGACATCCGCATGGTCATGGACGTGCGCGACTATCTCACGCACGATACTTACTTCAACGAGTTCATCATCCTCTCGGGCGATGCCGACTTCACCCCGGTCCTGCATCGCCTGCGCGCGCATGCCCGCCGCACGGTGATCTTCGCCAACGACTACACCGCCGCTCCCTACACGGCCATCAGCGATGGCGAGGTGCGCGAGGCCGACCTGATCCATCTCATCCTCAACGGCGACCTGCCGTCGGAGGACCAGGACGACGCAGAGCAGACCTCTCCGATCACCTCCGCCAGAGCGACGGATGCGCGGGATGCGATCATGGCCGAGGTGGTGGGCGGCGTGCGTGGTTCGGCCGCGCCCGTACCGCTGGAGGCACTCGCCGACCGCGCCATCCGCGCGTTGGGGGCCGACAAGACCGTTGCCACCGGCTGGGCCGGGGCCGGCAGCTTCCGCGAGCTGCTGCGCCAGCATCTCCCCGAGGATGTGCGCCTGACCGCGGAGGCGCCCTACCTCGCCTTCGATCCGAGGCGTCACGGCGAGGACGGCAAGACCGCCGCGCTGGGGATACGCGAGCCCACGCCCGCTCCTGCGCCCCAGATCTCGCCGCCGCCGGCAGTCGAGCCGACGCTGCAGCAGATGCTGGCTCCGCAGCAGGCACCGGCCCCGCAACTGGCGCCGGCGCGCAGCGCCATTCCGGCGGCCCTGCAGCGCGCGGCCGACAAGATGCTGCCCGGCCGCGCCGCGGTCGCCGCACAAGCCGCGCCACCCGTGCCGCCGCAGCAGCTCCAACCGCAGCCCCAGCCGCCGACGGCTACCGCCTCCGCCGCCGTGCAGCAGTCCATCGCCCGCATTCAGGAGGCCTGCCAGGCGCCGCCGCTGGCGCCGCACGAGTACCGGCTGCTGTTCGAGGTGATGGCCAAGGAGATCAATGACAACGACCTGATCGGCGCGCAGACGCTGGCCAACATCACGCAGCGCGCCCAGGAGCGCGGGCTCGATGTGCGCCGCGACGACGTGCGCTTCATCCTGGAAGTGGTGAGCGAGGCCGACCCCTGGTTCGAGCAGGGCGCCTCCGCCAACCTGTTCGCCGGACGCTTCCGCAACTTCGTCGTCGCCCGCTGCCGCGGCCAGGGCATCAACCTCTCCGCCGACGAGCTCGACCTGATCGACGCCTGGTTCGCCGGCGGAACCGTCCCGCTGCAGCAGGCCTCGGCCGGCCGGATCAGTCCCCCTGCGTTGGCGCCCCAGGTGCAGTCCGCGCCCGCTGCCGGCCCTGCCCCGTCGGCCGCCTCGCGCTGGTGGTCGCTGGACGATGGCCGCCCGCACACGACCGACCCGCCGCGCGTGGCCCAGGCCATCGGTCAGCAGGGCCC
>DATEVP010000537.1:0-3148 GCA_035258465.1 Hyphomicrobiaceae bacterium | reverse complement strand
CGGCAAGGCTCGATCGCGCCTGGGGAGGGTTTGCGTGAGTGGTGAGCTTGAAGCGCGGCCGAGCATCGAAGGAGAGCAGGGCGCCTGGGCGCGCCCGCTCCCCAACCGTATCGGGGAGATGATCGTGGCGGCGGCGCTGTTCGGTGCCGCCGCGTTCTTCATCTGGGGATCCCTGTATCTGCCCTTCGGCGGCATCGGGCTGCCGGGCCCCGGCTTCTTCCCGTTCGCGCTCGGCGTCGCGCTGGCGCTGTTTGCGCTGGCGATCTTCGCGCGCATCTTGAGCGAGCCCGGCGGCGATCCTGTCTATCTCGGCCACCGCGATGTGCTGGTGGTCTTTGCCGCTTTGGGTGGCGTGGCGCTGACGTTCGAGACGCTGGGCGCCTATGCATCGCTCGGGGCGTTCACGGCCATTCTCCTGCTTGTCCTCGCCAAGAGCGCGCTGTGGCGCGTGGCGCTCGGCACCGGCTTGGGCATGGTCGCGGTGTGGGTGGCGTTCAAAGTCCTGCTGGGGGTGCAGCTCCCGACCGGCCCATTCTGAGCGAGCCATGAACGCATTCGACCACCTGATCCAGGGCTTCGCCGTCGCGCTGTCCTGGAAAGGCCTGCTCTACTGTTTCATCGGCGTCCTGTGGGGCACCATCGTCGGCGTGTTGCCGGGGCTCGGGCCGCTTGCCGGCATGACGCTGCTGCTGCCGCTGACCTTCGGCCTCGACCCGGCCACCGGCATCATCATGCTGACCGGCATCTTCTACGGGGCCATGTACGGCGGCTCCACCACCTCCATCCTGGTGCGCATCCCCGGCGAGGCGGCTTCCGTCATCACCTGCATCGACGGCTACGAGATGGCGCGGCAGGGCCGCGCCGGCCCGGCGCTGATGATCGCCGCGGTGGGGAGCTTCATCGGCGGCACGGTTTCCGTGCTGGGGCTGATGCTGGTCGCCCCACCGCTGGCGCGCGTGATGGTGGCAATCGGACCGTCCGTCGAGGTCGTGCTGATGCTCTTGGCGCTGTGCGTCATCACCTTCGTGTCGGGCGGATCGCGGCTCAAGACCGCCGCCATGATCGTGCTCGGGCTCGCCGTCGGCACCGTCGGCTTCGACAAGCTCACCGGCGCGCCGCGATTCACGTTCGGCAACCTCGGGCTCGCCGACGGGCTGTCGTTCACCGCGCTCGCC
Source organism: Hyphomicrobiaceae bacterium (assembly GCA_035258465.1). Classification (GTDB taxonomy): domain Bacteria; phylum Pseudomonadota; class Alphaproteobacteria; order Rhizobiales; family Hyphomicrobiaceae; genus AWTP1-13. The sequence goes on along the minus strand of DATEVP010000537.1, from coordinate 1,973 downwards.
ATCGGCCTGTTCGGGCTCTCCGAGATCTTCATCAACCTGGAGAAGAGCGAGACCATCAAGGCCATCCGCCCGAAGCTGAAAGAGCTGGTGCCGCGATGGAAGGACCTGAAGGACGCGGCGCCGGCGATCGGGCGCGGCACCATCGTCGGCTTCATCTTCGGCATCATTCCGGGCGTCAGCCACGTCGTTTCGACGTTCGTGGCCTATGCGCTGGAGAAGCGCTTCTCCAGGCACCCGGAGCGGTTCGGCAAGGGCGCGATCGAGGGCGTCGCCGCGCCGGAGTCGGCCAACAATGCCACCACCGGCACCGCCATGATCCCCCTGCTGGCGCTCGGCATCCCGTCGATCCCCGCCACCGCCATCCTGCTCTCGGCGCTGACCATCCACGGCGTGCAGCCGGGGCCGCTGCTGCTCACCGATAACCCGCAGGTGTTCTGGGGTCTGGTCGCCAGCATGTACATCGGCAACGTGGTGCTGCTGATCTTGAACCTGCCGCTGGTGGGGATCTTCGTGAACCTGCTGCGCATCCCTTACGGCTGGCTGGTGCCCATCATCCTGGTGATCTCGGTGATCGGCGTGTACAGCGTCAACTTCAAGCACACCGACATCTGGATCATGGTGCTGTCGGGCGGCGTCGGCTACCTGTTGCGCAAGTTCGGCTACGAGATGGCGCCGCTGCTGCTGGCGCTGGTGCTCGGCGACAGGCTGGAGGAGAACTTCCGCCTGGCGCTCACCATGTCGGGGGGCTCCTACGCGACGTTCGCCGACCAGGCCTCGCTCATCGTGCTGGCCTCGGCGCTCTCTCTGCTCGGGGTGTTGCAGGCGCTGGCCTGGGCCTTCGGCTACCGCAAGGCGATCGCCGACGAGGCGGAGCGCGCATGAGCTTGGCCACGCACTCAATCGTGTCGACGGCGCGCCCCTTCTCCCCTTGGGGAGAAGGTGCCCGAAGGGCGGATGAGGGGGCCTTCCCCCGCGGGAGTAAGTCGCCCCTCACCAGTTCGGCCAAATGACTTACACCCGCGCCATTCCTGTTGCACACGCGGCCTGCGAGGACAACGCGGCTGTAAGTCATGGCCTCACGTCCTCTCCCCCGAGGGGAGAGGCGAAGAGTGCGTCTGGGTCACAGCGAGCGTTTCGCCAGATAGGCGTCATCGGAGAAGGTGCGTCATGAGCGCAGGGCCGCTGCGGGTTGCCGCGCTGGGGATGGGCTGGTGGTCGGATGTGCTGGCCGACGCCGTCAAGCGCTCGCAGGACATCGAGATCGTCGCCTGCTACACGCGCTCAGCCGAAAAGCGGCGCGCGTTTGCGGAAAAATACGGCTGCAGGCCGGCCGCGAGCTACGAGGAGATTCTGAAGGACCGGTCGATCGAGGCCGTCATCAACACCACGCCCAACAACGTGCACCTGGAAACCACGCGGGCCGCGGCCGAGGCCGGCAAGCACGTGTTCCTCGACAAGCCGATCGCCAATACCGTGGCCGAGGGCCGCGCCATTGCCGAGGCGTGCGCAAAGGCCGGTGTCGTCCTGGCGCTCGGCTACCAGCGCCGCCGCGAGAGCCAATTTCGCTGGATTGCGGCCGAGATCGAGGCGGGGCGCTTCGGCAAGCTGGTGCAGGCCGAGTGCAACATCAGCCGCGACCGGCTGGGCCAGATCGACGTTTCCTCGTGGCGCTACCAGGCGGCGGGCATGCCGGGCGGCGTCATGCTGCAGATCGGCATCCACTACGTCGACGTGCTGGAAATGCTGCTGGGACCGGTCGCGCGCGTGTCCGCTAGGGCAGCGCAGCTCGTGCTGCCCGGCGACAACCCCGACATCGCCAACATGATCCTCGAGCACGAGTGCGGCGCCATCTCCAACCTCACCGCGTCCTATGCCTCGGCCTCCGAGTTCTACATGATGAACGTCTACGGCAAGGAGGCGAGCGCCTACTACGACCTGTTCACCGGGCTGCGGCATCTGAAGCGCGGCGAGAA